>JAQBNQ010000011.1 GCA_028288545.1 Bacteroidota bacterium | reverse complement strand
GCGCAACTTCTTCTAGTACGGGTATATCTGCCTCGGGTTATCAAAACAGCTACGGAGGAGGAGGCAATTCCTTTAATGCGGGAGATGCTTTTCTCGTAAAATTTGATAGTTCCGGTAATCGTTTATGGTCTACCTATTATGGCGGTACGGGAAATGAATGGGGTCTTTCGGTATCTACAGATCCTCTTGGAAATTCATTCCTTGCAGGATTTACCACTTCTGCAACCAATATATCTTCGGCCGGTTCCTTTCTAAATAATTTAGTAGGTCAGCAAGCCTCATTTTTGGTAAAATTCAATAGCCTTGGTCAAAGAACATGGGCCACTTATTACGGTGGTAGCAGCAATGATATTGGGTTTGCTATCACGTGTGATGCAGGAAATAACATTTATTTGTGCGGCCAAACCCTTTCCGCAGTTTACATCGCATATCATGGGCATCAGGATACCATTGGTGGCAGTACAGGAGGTGATGCTTACCTGGTTAAGTTTGATAGTAGCGGCAACCGCTTGTGGGCAACCTATTTGGGTGGAAAAAATGCGGACTACGGCCAGGGGCTTAGTGTTGATAAATATCTAAATGTTTATATGTCTGGAATAACATTGTCTCCTGATAGCATTTTCAATAATGGTTTTCAAAATAGTTATGGAGGAGGAGCCGGACCTATTGGCGGTGACGCGTTTTTGGTAAAATATAATAGTGCTGGGCAGTTGGTATGGGGCAGTTATTTTGGGGGTAATAACCACGAAATATTTGCGGGTGTTACTGCTGATAATTTTGACAACGTTTATTTGGCGGGGTCTACCAATTCTACTTCCGGCGTTTCTTTAAATGGATTTATGGATACAATCAGTGGGCAATTTTTGTACGCTGGTTTTCACGATTATGATGGTTTTCTGGCAAAAATCGGCGTGTGCAATATTTCCGCTTTTGATTTAACGAACGATAAAGTTCTAATGTGCTCAAATGATTCGGCTCACCTGTGTGCCCCTGCAGGCTACCAGCATTATTTGTGGAATAACGGCGCTATAACCCAGTGTATCTTTGCCAGCTCAGCCGGAAATTATTACGCTACAGTAAGTAACGACAGCAATTGCCAGGTTAGTTCAAACCATCTGAGTCTGCAGGTATATCCAACTCCACCCGTGTCAATAAGCGTAAATGGCGATACCCTAACTGTTTACAATTCCGTTGCATGTCAATGGTTTTTAGATGGACAGCCTATAGCCGGGGCTACCCAACCTGTATATATCGCCAACTCAACTGGAAGTTATACTGTTGCCGTAACAAATTCAAACGGTTGTAGCGCAATTTCCAGTCCATATATTATCTCCGGCATTGGCGTTTTACCGGAGGAGAAAATGGATATTTATCCCAATCCGCTTGCTTTGGGAGCATGGAACTTACGGGTAAATAAGAATTTGGTTGGTGCAGACATAAATGTATTTAATATGGCAGGTGACCTGGTATTTCAATCAAAAATTGCAGGTTCCTTGCAGGAAGTTAATTTCCCTTGTGCACCTGGGGTTTATTTACTTCGGGTATCTTCCTCTGACAATTATCTGATAAGGAAATTGATAAAGCTTTAACGGAGTAACCGAATTAGGTGTCAATCCTTAAAATTCCGATACTATTTTTTAGCAATAACCTTCTTAGTGAAATAAGGTGCAACAGCAATGCAAACGGCACTACCACCGAAGGTAACCAAACAAAAGGGAAGTAAAAAACGATAGTGTTTGCAGGGTCGTTCGCAAATGCCCGAAAAGGATAAGGACTGGATAAAATAGCAACTACCACTATGTTTCCCAACAGGATTAGCCCTGCAATATTCCAAACCACAGCTACCTTGGGGCTCCACGATTTTTTATTAAAGCAATAATAGGCCACAATAGGGGCGGTTACGCCAACCAGGATATCGAAATTTATTCCTTCAAAAGTCATTTGTACTGGTATTACCTTATAGCGATATAACAGCCACAAAATAAATTCCATTAATATTCTGAAAGACTGCGGGTAGATAAACCAAAAATTATCAAACTGCTGATGTAGGCGGTGAAAACCCTTTGATAAAAAAAGAATAAGTATAAAAAGTAATGGAGGTAGCGTTACAAGTAAAATTTTGGGCGGCATAAATGTAAAATCTGCCAGGTAACCCGATAGGCCCATAATAAGGGTATATGTAAGCCAAACGAAAATGACGGCAAAACTGGAGGCCATGTTTTTCCGGCGTTCCTCAAATGGCAGATACAGCCTTCTTCCACAAACCTGCACCGAAATGATGATCAGAAAAGCAATGCCGAATACCAGGGCTATAAAAAGCGCGGATATGTGCAGTGGAATGATAGGCATAGTAGAAGCAAATAAGAAATCTTTGAGTTAAGATAGAACTTATTTTTTACTACCTTTTGGCTTTTTAGCGAACAATCTTAATATGGATTTCTATTTTATTTAATAATCACTGCAAAATTCAGGATTATTCAATACTTTTAACGCGTTTTTTAGGATAAATTAAACTATGATGAAACATCAACTACTCCGTGCGGTAATTATTACGTGTTGTTCGTTCTTTTTCCTGATCGGTAATGTCAATATGGCCAAGGCCTCGCACTCTATGGGTGCCGACATTTCGTATCAGTGTCTTGATCCTATTAACCACGTATATAAGATAGTTGTAAATTTTTATCGCGATTGCTCGGGTATTGATGTTTCGCCTACCGTACAGGTTAACATCAGTTCTGCTTCATGCGGACAAAATATTACAGCAACCTTAAATGAGTTGCCTTGTCCTATCAATCCTTTTGGAGGTCAGCCTTGTGAAGTTTCCCAGTTATGTTATAATTCCATTTCCCAATCTACCTGCAACGGTGGAACTTTACCGGGGGTTGAAGCATTTACTTATGTTGATACGGTAACCTTGCCAATGGCCTGCACTGATTGGGTAATGAGTTACGACATCTGCTGCCGTAACGCCGCAGTTACTAACCTTCAGAATCCCGCTAATGAGGATCTTTATGTTGAAGCTACCCTAAACAATGTCCTTGACCCTAATGTAAGTTCGCCGGTGTTTACAACACTACCGGTACCGTTCATCTGCGTTAATCAACCCTTCTCATACAACCACGGTGCCATTGATGCCAACGGCGATTCGCTGGTGTACACACTAATAAATCCTTTAGGTGCTGGTGGCGTTCCTATTACTTACACATCGGGCTTTTCACCAACAGTTCCAATGACAACTGCCGGTTCATTCGTATTCAACTCAAACACCGGCCAAATGAATTTTACACCGAGCCAGGTTCAGGTAGCAGTAGTTACCGTACTTGTTCAGGCTTATCATAACGGCCAACTGGTGGGTTCAACTATGCGCGACATACAAGTGGTGGTAGTTAACCTTGCAGGTTGCGCTAATCCGGCCCCCATCTTTTCGGGTATAGATTCTGCTTCGCTTACAGGGGGCGTATTCATCAACAACACACTTGCACAGGTTTGTCCGGGAAATACGTTGATATTTAATACGCTTGCTTACGAGCCTTCCGGCGATTCGGTGTTTGAAATCACCAATATTTCGCAGGCAATACCTAATGCGCTATACACAAATGCTTATGTTGGAATTGACTCTATAACCGGCCATTTTGTCTGGAGCCCAACAGGGTTAGATACAGGCGTTCATACATTTATTGTTACGGTAAAAAATGATCACTGTCCATTGGCCAATAGCCAGGCATATGCTGTTACTATTGATGTATTACCCGGTACCTATGCAGGTCCCGATTTGCACTATTGTCCATCCGGCGGTCCGGTGCAATTGCAGGCCTATGGTGGCTCTCAGTTTACCTGGACACCAACTACCGGATTGAGCAATCCTAATATCGGTAATCCCCTTGCATCGCCAACGGTAACTACTACTTACATTGTTACCAGCAATTTAAGCTCCGCCTGTAAAAACAAGGATACGGTAACGGTTTTCCGGGTTCCCGATTTTACCCTAAATGCAACGCAAAGCAAGGATACCATGTGTAGGTTTGATATTGTGTTGATGAACGTAACGGGCGATAGTACACAGGCTCCATATACTTATTCGTGGACACCACTTTCAACTATTACTTCTTCTACAATTCACGATCCGTTTTTTCAACCCGATAGCACTACCAGTTATGTAGTAAATGTAACCTCCAGTTTTGGGTGTACCCGAAAGGATACTTTACGCGTGGTTATAGGTGGACAAGGCCCGGCAATAACAATTAGAGCCGACAGGGATAAAGTTTGCAAGGGTGATACGATCCATTTAAATAGTATCGTATCGCAGGTTGCCTGCGGATTAAATGTTATTCCATGTACTGGTAATAACGTAATTGCAAGCGCAGGTACAGGAACCGTACAGGATTTTAGCGGAGCTACTCCTTATAACGGATTCAGTGAGGATGCGCATATGCAAATGCTTTTCCGTGCCAGCGAGTTACAAGCGGCGGGCTTAAGGGCCGGAACCATTACGGATATTATTTTTGACGTAGCAATACAGCAAAGTGTTATTCCTTACAACAGCTTTACTATCCGCATGGGATGTACCGATAGAACTGAACTTACGGATTATGTCCCGGGATTAGCACAGGTGTTGGATGATCCGGGCTATACCGTGGTATCAGGTCTTAACGATCACGTACTTACAACAGCGTATGACTGGGATGGAATTTCGAACCTTATTGTTGAAACCTGTTTTACTGATACTACCTTCAACTTCAATAACGGCGATGATATTGTTAATGCAACATCAACTACATATAACTCTATCGCTTATGCCGGCGGTTTTGGTGTAACCGGTTGCACTATCACTTTCCCTCAGTTGGGTACCAGCCGTCCTAACATTAAATTTGTTGCCTGCATCGCCGAAAATCAAAATGTAACTTACCATTGGACTCCTACCAATGATATCTTTGGTCCTGATTCTTTGAATCCTTATGTAGTGCTGCAACAAAGCACAACTTATTTCCTGGCTGCCCACGATAGCGGTTGCGAGGGAGCAGGTATAATTACACTTAATATCGATACATCATATAATGTTAACGCCGGTCCCGATCTTATTTTATGTTTAGGGGATACTGGTCAGTTACACGCCCTTATAACCGGTTCACCTCCGGTGCAGAGTGCTGTTACTTGTGGTGTTAACGGTACTCCTTGTGGCGATTCATCTGCAATCCGTTCATTCAATCAGCCTAACTCGGGTTCAGGGTTCAATACTCCTTTCCAGGCAGGTCTTCAGGGCAACGGCCCTGGTTTAATAGCAGATGAAAGAACCCAAATATTGTATCATGCCTCCGACTTACTAGCTGCGGGATTTACCCCGGGTGTGGTTAATTCATTGGGCTTTAATGTTGTTATTAAAACATCCACTCTTCCATTCCAAAGCTTTAATATTAAGCTGGGTTGTACCAACAAATCGCAGCTTGACACGATTTGGGAACCGACCAGTTTAGTTTATACCAATCCTTTCTTAATCACTGTGCAGGGCTGGAACGATTTTGCTTTCCAGAATACATTTAATTGGGATGGGCTTTCAAACATTGTGGTGGAAGTATGTTGGGCTAACGGAAGTTTCCCT
This sequence comes from Bacteroidota bacterium, assembly GCA_028288545.1. Classification (GTDB taxonomy): domain Bacteria; phylum Bacteroidota; class Bacteroidia; order Chitinophagales; family LD1; genus Bog-950. Next base: position 3,716 of record JAQBNQ010000011.1, on the reverse strand, counting down.
GCTTCGGGACAAGATTTAACAGCTAATGCATTTGTTGCTTACAACTCTCTACTTACAAATACTGACTCGGTCATCCCGGGTTGCTCACTACCGGTTCAGCCTTTCTTCTTTGGTTTGTGGAACGAACTTCCAAATATCAGAATGAATATCTGTTCTGCTCCGGCATTGCCAATTACTTATCTGTGGACACCGCTTAACGCGCTTTCCAGTGATACCAGCTTAAATCCTTATGTTTCCCCGGCGCAGACTACTGCTTATACCTTTACTGCTTATTTTGGGGGCAGATGCCCTAAGTCGGATACTGTAATGGTTACAACAGTGAAGTTAAATCCTACAATTGCAGGTGATACTATTATCTGTAAAGGAATTTCTGTTCCATTGGTTGCAGGTGGAGGCGCACGGTATATTTGGAGACCTGCAGGTACTTTAAGCTGCGATACCTGTTCAACAACAATAGCTACGCCGGATAGCACTACAACTTATTATGTTCAGTTAGGAGATAGTTTATTGGGATGTAGCGCTACCGACAGTGTAACCGTTGTAGTTCAGAAAATGGTTGTTACGCCGTTGTTTACTGATACACTTGTTGAGGTTGGCTCAACAGTAACACTTGCTGATACTGTATATGGTGGAAGCGGGCAGTATATATACACCTGGTCGCCGGGTATTTATCTTAACGATTCATCGGCAGCCAATCCTGTTTCAACGCCGCTGGCCGATGTGCTTTATACATTAACAGTTACAAGCGGGCCATGTGCTGATTCGACCAAGATCAATGTTAGGGTACACGAAATTCCTATCCCGGTTGTTGTTCCTAACGCATTTTCACCTAACGGCGATGGTAAGAACGATGAGTTCTACCCGGTTATCTTCAATAATTTCGGTACAGTTAAAACTTTCAGAATTTACAATCGTTGGGGGCAACTAATACATGATGATACCCGCCCATGGGATGGTAAATTTAAAGGCGCAGGCCAACCTGCCGATACGTATATATACTACCTTGTTGTTTCTATACCGGGTAAGGATGATATGTTATTCCGTGGTCCGGTAAGCTTATTAAGGTAATCGGGTACAATTAAGAATATTCTAAAGGTCAGCCGTTTTCGGCTGGCCTTTTTTGTTTTGGATAGCTTCAATTCCTGTTCAGCTAAATACACAAAGAGCAGGTTCTGTGCACATCCAACTGTCCTTAAAGAATAAGTACTGCATCAAAACGTTTTACTTTGTAGTACATCTATGGAACCACTGCTTCAATCGTTTTTTAATTACCTGGAATACGAAAAGAGATATTCAAAACATACTCTCGAATCGTACAAGAATGATATTGGCCAGTTCAATGCCTTCATCATTAAGAATGATGCTGGCAGTCTTATTCATACAACACATTACAACATCCGTAATTGGATTGTGAGTATGATGGAACAAAAGATTACAGCCCGTTCCATTAACCGGAAAATTTCGGCTCTTAAATCGTTCTACAAATTTTTGATGAAAAAGGGAGAGATAAAAAAGAGTCCACTCTCAAAAGTTCAATCCCCTAAAACATCTAAACGCCTTCCGGTTTTTGTTGAGTTACCCGCTATTGATCAACTACTAAAGCAGATTGAATTTCCTGAAGGGTTTGTTGGTTTGCGCGATAAAATGGTAATAGAACTATTTTACGGAACAGGAATGAGAAGGAATGAACTTATCAATTTGCGCGAAACGGATATTGATACTTACAATTCGCAGGTTAAGGTTTTAGGTAAGGGCAACAAGGAGCGCATAATTCCGATACACCCCGAATTGAGGGTTTCAATTAATAAGTTTGTTGCCGAAAAGAAGAAGTACATCGAATCGCAGCAGGATAATTTTTTGATAGTGGATGAGCAAGGCAAGAAAATTCTTCCTCATGTTGTTTACGAGTTAGTGAACAGGTACCTGGCCATGGTTACCACTGTTGACAAAAAGAGCCCGCACGTTTTGCGCCACACATTTGCTACTCATTTAATGAATAACGGTGCCGATATCAATGCTGTTAAAGAATTGCTTGGCCACTCCAGCCTGGCTGCCACGCAGGTATACACCCACAATACTATAGATAAATTAAAAGACATTTATCGCCAGGCACATCCCAAGGCCTGAGAAATTAATTGTAGTACGAAAATGAAATGGAGTCTAATCGTGTAGTGCTTATCCCCACCGAATCCATATAGATAAGTTGTGAGCTGATATTTCCTGATGGATCGTAGTTATAAGTGTAATCAACACGCGCGGTACTTGAACCGTTGATGAGCGTCCACGACCTTACGGGGTTTTTGGAAGACACACCCAAATAATCCTGGCCTACATATTTGTTGCCAAGCGTATTCACTTTATCAGTGTAATAATCATAAGTAGAAGTTCCACGGGGTAAGTCCTGGCTGGTTGAATCAACCGCAGTGTAACTGTGCTGGGCCACATTGCCATTGGTAATGATAAAGTTTTCTGATAACAGTAGTACATATTGATGACTGTACCATTGGACGTTTATAAGGTATCCGTTAGAGTCGTAAAAATATTTTTTTCGTTTGCCTAGGGTAGCATCAGGGAAAATTTCCACTGAGCTATCAACTATTGCATTCGCATTTGAATAGTAAAGTATGACGGGATTTGTAAAAGTCAGGTTTCCATACACCGTTTCTTTTGCCTCTATCTGGCTGCCATTGTAATGAAAAAAAGTCCAGAATTCGCCTTTGTCATCATGTACTCCGGCTATTCTTCCATCGGGAGAATAATAATAGAAATACTGCGTATGGGCAGAGTCATCGTAGGTGCTACCTATGGGAATAATGCTCACTACAGCCGGAGTGGTGCTCTTCTTTTTACAGCCCAAAATGGTGAAGGCAAATATTATTGCGGCAAGGTAAAGTGGTTTTCTCATGTAGCTATTTGAGCGTAAACATAATTAACGGAATTTTTAGTTATGCAGTATGTAGCATATGTTTTGAGGCTGGAATTGGGCTCATAATAAGTTGTGAACCCGGGTTAAATAGTGAGAAGTAATTTGTTTCTGATTTTTATCAAATTGCGCTCATGAACAAACCCAAAGCGATCTTTAATTGGAGTGGAGGTAAAGATTCTTCACTGGCTCTTTATAAAGTGATAGAAGAAGGAGCTTTCGATATTCCCTGGCTGCTTACCTCGGTAAATGAAACTAACAACAGAATTAGTATGCATGGCGTAAGAGGCGAATTATTGGATGAGCAGGCCCGGAGTATTGGGATACCACTTCACAAAATGTTGATCCCCGAAATGGCTTCGATGGAAATTTATAATAAGATAGTTGCTGACACTATACGGGGTTTTAAAAAGGAAGGAATAGAGTATTCAATATTTGGAGATATTTTTTTGGAGGACCTGAAAAAGTACCGCGAGGAGCAATTGGAAAAGGTAAACATGAAGGCCATTTTCCCAATTTGGAAACAACCCACAAATTTGTTGATCAACGAATTTATTGACCTTGGGTTTAAGGCAGTAATAGTTTGCGTAAATGATAAATACCTTGACAGGTCCTTTGCCGGAAGAGTGATAGATCGCGCCTTTGTCAATGATCTGCCGGGGAATGTTGACCCCTGTGGTGAGAACGGCGAATACCATTCTTTCGTTTTTGATGGCCCCATTTTTACATCGCCAATAGAGTTTTCTTTAGGTGAGGTGGTTTATAAAAAGTATGATACCGGTGATCACTCCGG
>JAQBNQ010000629.1 GCA_028288545.1 Bacteroidota bacterium | reverse complement strand
CTGCCAATCAAATCTCCATCAACTGTTAGCGTTACGCTGTTAATAGCTAATCCTCCGCTGTTAAGAATATTAAGAGTACCCTTTACTTCAAGATCGCTGACCAGGCTTATTTGTATACCAAATCCCAGGTTCACAGTAAAATCACCAACGGTTTGTGCACCGGTGGCAAAATTGAGGGGGCCGATAATTCCGCTGGCGGAATTAACTGATAAGGTAGAAGAAGCCGTGCCACCTAAATAACCCGCACCGGGCATTACTGCACCGTTAATTGATAAGCTTCCATTTCCAATATTAAATGTACCGCTGGTAAGCGTAAGGTTGCCCGCTACATTCAAAACCCCACCCAGTGTAACGTGATTACCTGTGCCTACGTTAATTGTCAGATCGTTTACGTTCGTGCTATCCGCAAAATTCAGAGTGCCGCTTAATCCGCCGGCTGCTGTAACAGATATATTTGAAAGCACAGACGAAGCAATTGCGCCGTTACCACCTGCAGCTACATCTCCATTAACCGTTAAATCATGATTGCCGATAAACAAGTCGCCGCTTACAAGGCTTAAGGTGCCGCTTGTAGTTAAATCAGAAGATAAGTTTAGCATATTGCCGGCACCAACTGCTACCGTAATATCATGAAGCCCTGGACCACCCAACTCAAGGCCCGTTGTTATGGCACCTGTAGAGTAAACAACATTATAACTTGCCGGCAAAGTTACTGTTCCTCCATTTAGTGTCAAAACTCCTGCTGCAACATTAATAGTAACGCCCGGCATCATGGTAATGCTGCCACCGGTTGCAACGCTTAAAGTTCCGGCCGCAAGATTTACTTTATTTGAAACCGTAAGGCCGGCCACCACTTGTAAATTTGCAACTGAAGTATTTATGGAGTCTAAAACGGCAGCACCTGAAAAAGTAGTTATTGCACCTGCTTGCAAATTGAGGGCGCTTACATTTATTGCCCCTGCGCCTGATAAAGTAGCCAGCGGCCCAACGTTAAGCACAGCACCTTGCACCGAGGATAAAGCACCCTCCACCTGCATAGATGCCAGGGCTCCGGTAAATGTGGCATTACCATCCAAAGTTACAGTAAAGCCGGAGGGAATAATAACTGCATCGGTACTAATATTAAATGAAGGCGCAGTTCCACCCCAGGTAGTACCACTGCTATAATTGCCGGAAGTAGTTGCAGTAAAAGTAGTAGCAAAAACAGCTACCTGGCTGAACACCATCATCAGCAATAAGCTGCTTTTAATTTTAAAAGAGAGGACACTTTTTTTCATATATTCAGATTTATAGTTTAGTGATAAGATAACCGCGATAGCAAAATCGCTCATTCCAGGAATTGAGATGCAAAGATGAGACCACCTATAGCCGGGGTCATTACACAACTTCTTTAAAAAATTACATCATTCACACCTGGTGCACTGACATTACCTTATTAATGTTTCCGTTTTTTGAAATGCAAATAATGCCCTGAAGGATGCAATTACGTGTTACAACAATGGGGAACGGTACCCCTGAGATGGGAATTTAATTCTACGTTGAAGCAGAGCATCGCTACTGACTTCCTCATAAGAAATTACTCCTTCTTACCGGCTTTCTTCGCTTTACCTTCTTCGCGCTTTACCTCTTTGTGCAGGGCTGCACGGGAGTCGTGATGCTCTCTCACATTTATATTAAGGTTTTGAGCAAGAATAACTTTACCCTCGCCATGCTTGTTTTTCATTTCGTCAATGGCCTTATACAACAGTATATCCTTATCGCGGTCATCAAACATGTTTATCTGGTAATTGCCTTCAGCAAGATTTGTAAACTTCACTCCCACCAGCCGCACTTTTCTTCCGCGCTCGTAAAATTCATCCATTAAATGCAGCGTCTTTTCAATAAGTATCTTCGAATTGGAAGTAGCCGGAATGGCCATTTGCTTTGTATGAGTAGAAAAATCAGAATAGCGGAGTTTAAGCGCAACGCAGGATGCAAGCTTGCTTTCTCCTCTTAAATCAAAAGCCAATTTCTCAGCAAGGCTCATCAGCACTTTCTTTAACCACTCCAGATCATTTGTATCGGTACCAAATGTCCGTTCGCTGCTCATCGACTTGGGGTCGTGGTATGGGTGAACCTCGCCGGTATCAATGCCATGCGAGCGCTTCCACAAAAAGCTTCCCTGTTTGCCTAACCAGCCATGCAAAGCCTCTACACTAAATTGTCGCAGGTCATAAATTGTTTGAATTCCCTTGGTCGCTAAAAACTCAACTGTCTTTTCCCCGCACATCGGAATTTTTGAGACATGTTTCGAATCCAGGAAATCCTGCTCCTTACCCGGCTCAATCATATACTGACCATTAGGCTTAGCTTCGTTGGTAGCCATTTTTGCCAGCATCTTATTCACTGACAAACCCCATGAAATAGGCAGCCCGGTTTCCTTGATAATAGCCTGGCGCAACTCGCTGCTCCATTTATAGGCCCCAAAAAATTTATCCATTCCGGTAAGGTCAATATAAAATTCATCGATAGAAGCTTTCTCAAACATGGGCGAGCGGGCTTCAATAATATCGGTTACAATGCCTGAGTATTTGCCATAATCGCTCATTCTTCCGCTTACAAAAATACCATTGGGGCAAAGTCGTTTCGCCTTAACTATAGGCATTGCACTATGCACCCCAAACTGACGCGCCTCGTAACTACAAGAGCTAACCACCCCACGATTGCTGGTTCCGCCAACAATTACAGGTTTACCGATAAGACTTTTGTCAAACAGCCGCTCCACCGATACGAAGAATGAATCAAGGTCAAGATGAAGGATTGCACGGCCCATTAGTTGGATTGATTAGGGAATTCCACTAAAATACTAAATATTTTTGCTTATCTTCGTTAATAACTAAAATGATTAGCTATGGATTTTATTGCCACCAACATGAAATTTCTGCGCAAGTTAAAGAACTGGACGCAAAATGACCTGGCCGAAGAGCTTAACATAAAGCGCTCGCTTGTTGGGGCTTACGAGGAAGGAAGGGCAAGACCCACCTACGAAACCCTTTATGAAATGTCGAAGCTTTTCAAGTACACCATTGATAGCCTAATTACCAAGGACTTGCGGCAGACTGAAAAAGTGGCCCTGTTCAGCGATGAGCAATTGCAAAACGACATGACGGGAAAAAACCTCCGGGTATTGGCTATTACCGTAGATAAGAAGGACAATGAAAATATTGAGATGGTTCCCGTAAAAGCTGCTGCCGGATACCTTACAGGTTACGCAGACCCTACTTACATTAAGGAGTTGAATAAATTTCGTTTACCCTTTTTGCCCACCGGTACTTACCGGGCATTTGAAATTAAAGGCGACTCGATGTTGCCGGTTCAACCGGGTACCGTTATTGTTGGCGAATACATTGATAACTGGAAAACCATTAAGGACGGACATACTTACATTCTTATTTCAAAACACGATGGCATCGTTTACAAACGCGTTTTTAACCAGTTGGAAGAAAACGGAACGCTGATACTGCGCAGCGACAATGTTTCATATCCTGCCTATCCTATTAAAATTGATGAGGTGCTTGAAATATGGAAAGCTGTATTAAATATCAGCTACCTGAATAAAGGCAGCGATCTTTCCTTTCAAAATATTTTGCACATGATGCAGGAGTTGAAAAAGGATGTGGATGAGTTGAAGACCAATTAAAACGCGAAAATTTATTTTGCATTAGCTATTCCCACGCGGGTTGCTAAAAATTTGTTCTCAATCATTTCCTTCAAAATAAAATCTGCCAGGTCTCCGGTAAAGATCTGGAATTGCCCTTCAGCAGGATAGTCTTTGTTTACATTGTATTTACCCGTTTTAGGGCCATCAATAATGTCCGGGCAGCAAACAAATGTCCAGTCAAGTTTAGTTTCGCGAAGCACCTTATACACCTTGTTATGACCCTGACCTATATTTTTATACTGCGCAGGATAATCCGGCTTATCAATCATCTGCATCGTTTCGTTTAACTGCAGTACTGCAAGTCCACCCACTGCAAGTACCCGTTTAATTCCAAATTCATTCATGGCCTTTACAAAAATTTTCACGGCATCACTCATCAGGTTAACAGCATCTCCATCAATCTGGTTAGTGCCCACCACAGAAATCACAACATCTTTTCCTTTTATTACACCTGCCACTTTTTCTTCTTCATGTAATACATCACCTGCTACAATTTCAAGATTGGGATGCGACACCGTAAGATGCGAAGGATGCAAAACGAAAGCTGTAACTTTATGCCCGGCTTCAAGGGCATATTGAACAACGTATTTTCCTGTTCTACCGGCGGCGCCAAAAACAACTATATTTTTCATGACCTGAAATTGATAATTTTCTTTTACAATATCCCCCTCAAACAATAAAAAATGGACCAGCAATTTACTACCTCATTTACTTCCCCAATAGGAATCATTGAAATTTCGGGTACCAGTGATTTTATTTCCGAAGTTATGTTTGTTGACGAGGCGGGTGAAACTGAAGAAGTGCCTGAAATTTTGAGCCAGTGCAAAACTGAACTGCAGGAATATTTTGCGGGCAAAAGAAAAGAGTTTACCATTACGACCGACCCTGATGGAACAGACTTTCAAAAAAGTGTTTGGGCCGAATTGTGCAAAGTAGGCTATGGAGATAAAGCATCTTACCTGCGTATAGCAAATATGCTTAAGAACCCCGGCGCAGTCCGCGCAGTAGGGCTTGCTAATGGAAACAATCCCGTAGCCATCATTATTCCATGTCATCGTATTATCGGAGAAAACGGAAAGTTAACAGGCTATGCCGGTGGCCTATGGCGAAAGAAATGGTTATTGGAATTGGAGGGCAATGTATCGGGCAAAAGTCCTACCCTGTTCTGATCCTCATTTTTTATCTGCAATATTTTCGTATCACCATTTCATATTCTGGATACAAAGCCACGAGATCATTGGCGTTGGCCAATTCGAAATCAGCAAAGTCAAACCCGGGTGATACAGTACAACCCAAAAACGAAAATGAATCTGGCTGCGCTGGTGCCGAAGCAAACCAACTGCCTGCTTTAACCACGGCCTGGAAAGTTTCACCCGCATCGGGCCTATTCCCCAAACGCAAAATGTGAAATGCTCCGGCCGGTTCAATAACGTAAACGTTTAAAGGCTGGCCCGCATAAAAATGCCATAGTTCATCACTCTTAATTCTATGAAAAGCCGAAAACTGATTGCCCTCCAGTAAAAAATAAATGGCTGTACAAAAACTTCTACGCCCATTAAATCTATCAGGAAGAGAGGCCTTTAAAATATTTTCATCTGCCCGGTAAGTTTCTTTAAAGTAACCACCTTCAGGATGCTTTTGCATTTCAAATTTGTCGATCAGCAACTGGGCTTCGGATGTCATGGAACAAAAATAAAAACGCCCCTGACATTGGGGCGTATTAAGTACAAACATCAACTACGCTAAAAACGTAGCCGGATAATCCTAGTCCTATTAATGCGTGATAATAATTTTAGAGTTAGAAACCTGCCCCCCGCCTGTAAACTGCACAATATATGTACCGGCTGGAACCTGGGTTATATCCAGGTGCTGGGCTGGTTGTATATTTTGAACTGACAATACCGTTTTGCCTTGCATATCGGTTAACAGCATTTGATTTTGCTGCGGTAGTTGTGCGTTGCCGGTTACAATTTCGTTGCTGGCTGGATTAGGCAATACCTGGAATTCATTTCCTGCATTATTGTTAGATGCGGTGGTCTGTCCGGCAAAATCCTCCTTCAATTCACCGGTAGAGTTTGTTGAAGATACAGGCAGCAAT
>JAQBNQ010000589.1 GCA_028288545.1 Bacteroidota bacterium | reverse complement strand
TTGCCACCAATCAGGTTGACTTTGCGCAGGCAGAGAAATTTGACCTTTCGTTTATAAATGAAAAGAACGAGAAGGAACGTCCTTTGATAATACATCGCGCTCCGCTTTCTACGCACGAGCGCTTTATCGGATTTTTATTGGAGCACTATGCCGGTAAATTCCCGGTTTGGTTAGCGCCGGAGCAGGTGGCAATTCTTCCTATATCCGATAAGTATCTTGATTATGCAAAGTCTGTGCGGGATGAACTGAAAAAACTCCACCTGGCCGTATCAATGGATGAACGCCCTGAAAAGATAGGCAAAAAAATACGCGATACAGAATTACGCAGGGTGCCTTACATGCTGATCGTTGGTGAAAAAGAAGCCGCCGATAACTCAGTAGGTATTCGTCGCCAGGGGCAAGGTGACCAGGGAGCTAAGCCATTGACAGAGTTTGTTACACAGATACTAGCCGAAATAGCTGAATACAAATAAAAATGCAAATTAGCGAATGTGATAATTAGCGGATTAGCGAATGAAAGGCTGCCTTTATCAATTCGCTAATTCGCTAATTGCTTCATTCGCTAATTCAGATCAGTTTTTCAATCATGTGCACCGCTACCTTTTCCAACTGGCTGTGGGTGCCGGGGGTTTTTAGCATAGCTTCAAGGTCGCGTTTTGCTTTGAGTTTTGACTCGGGGGTAGAGAGGAAGGAATTCTTGTAGTCATCAATAATTTCAACAGCTTCAATATCGTTGATACTATCCACTTTTGCTTTTATCTTTTCAATATCCTGTATACCGGTTTTTTGCTTAATAAATTCCAACTCCTCTTTGGATAAGGTGTAATTCATTTGTGCTCCGTACACCATTAAAAAGGCAAGAAACTCGTTGTAACTCCATGCACTGTCGTCAATAGTCATATTTGTGGTTTTGTTCGTAGACATTACAATAATAACGCCAAATTGAAAATACAATTATATCTGCTCAAGTTTAAAACAAAAACGGCCCCGATTTTATTCGGAGCCGTTTGTATATTTTTTTAACTAAAAATTAAGGTGTTGGTGTTTGTTGTGCCGGTTGCGCAGGTGCAGGCTGTTGTCCTGCTGGTTTAGCGCCGCCTGTTGTAGGCACGTTAAAAGGTGTTTTCATCTGCATTTGCTCAATTTCCGACTTAGGAAGCTGATCCTTTTTAGTAGTTGCATTCTTAGGGACAAAAAATGCAGTTGAAAGGCAAAGGAAAAGAAGTGCAAATGCCAGTACCCAGGTGCTTTTTTCAACTACATCGGTTGAGCGTCTTGCGCCTAACAATTGCTGGCCTACACCACCAAATGAGGCATTCAATCCACCACCTTTAGGGTTTTGAATAAGTACGGCTGCTCCAAGCAACACGCAAACCAGGATAATCAATACAGTTACAAAAGCCATAATCAGGTAATATTTTTGAGATAATTAATTCGGGCGGCAAATAAACCACTTTTTTCCGGAAATTTCAAAGAGAGTGTTTCGTAGGCCTTAATTGCCTTGCTGTACTTCCTTTGCATTTCGTAAACCTTGGCCATTGTTTCGGTTATCAATTCGGGGGCTAATTCGTTATCTGCGGCGGGTTTCGTCACCTCCACCTGCTTGTGTTTTTGTATCTGGTCCTCAATAAACTTATCCAATCCGCGCGAATATTGGGTCTCTTCCTTTACCAGGTCATGCAGAAAATCTACCGAAACATTCTCCCGTATCAGTTTATTCAGGTCATCATCGGTGGGCTCTTCCTCCACCTTAACCTCTTCCAAGGGCTCCTTAGGTACCTTATTGAAAACCTTTAACCACTCATCAAAAGTATGTGGGGCTGTAAATACAAACGGGGTTGCCTCTTTCTCTTCAACCGGGGTTTCTTCTATTTCCTCAGTTAAAGGCGCAGCTTCTTGTTCTATTACGGGAATGGAAACCTGTATCTCTTCTACCCTCTTTTCTTCCGTAACTGGTACTTCCGGCACAATAACTTCTTCTACGATGGGAGGCATTACCTGTTCTTCAATAGGAACTTCAACCACACCCGCACCTGTTTCTTTCATATCCTGCGCTAATTCCTGGTTCACGATTATTGCGGCAGGTTCAACCGGTGCAACAATCACCTCTTCTATAATAGGTGCAGCAGGTATTTCAATCCTTTTCTCTTCAACAAGCGGTTGTTCAACCTGTATTACCGGCTTGGCCTGTATTTCCTTTATCTCGCTAAATAGGGTAAAAAGCAATTCGCGGTCCTGCGTGTAAAGTGCAGCTATTTGTAATTGCTGGTCAAAACGCGCATCATTTTCCTGCTGGTATTTTTTGGCCAAAAGAAGATGCGCCTGCTGAAAATAGGGAAACTTTTCAACCAGGTTTTCCAACTCAACCGTTGTAAACCGTTCCATCATTTGCTGAAAATTTTCCTTTGTTACTTGCTGAAGCACTACCTACCATTTAACTAAAGCCCTTTGAAAAATATCGTCTACCAGTTGATTATTAATATCACTTATCAAACCATCTTCAACCGAAGATAAGTTGACGGTGGAAGAATATTGAGCGTAACGCGAAAAACTTTCGCTCCATTTATCTTTTTCGTTTTTGGTGTTTAAAAACTCCACCTGCACATTAATGGTCAGTTTGTTTAAGCCGCTGGTGGCTCCGGCCACAGGGGCATCGCTGCTAAAGGTGTAGCCGGTAATGGCACCTTTAAACTGCAGGTCGCCGTCATTGGTTACTTGTTTTAAGTTAGCCTCTGTTTGCAATTTCAGTTTCAACTTATCGGTAAAAGCCTGGGATAACGAAGCCGGTCCATTATTAGCGCGGTTTTGAAAAAGCTCCATCGAAAAAGTATGGATATCCGCCGAAATATTAGCGCCTGTAAAGGAATATATCTTGCACGATGGCACATTTAAAAGTACCAAACACACAACAAACAAACTTGCAAGATTCTTTTTCATCGTAAAAACCATTACAGCTCTATGCCGAATTCTTTAATTTTTCTGTAAAGAGTTCTCTCCGATATACCGAGGTCTGCAGCGGCGTCTTTTCTTTTGTTGCGATGCTTTTTAAGCGACTTGATGATCAATTCGCGTTCCTTGTCGGCAATTGAAAGCGATTCCTCAATCGTTTCCGAATCATCATAAGGTTTTTTATCCTGCAACACCATTGGCTGACCCGTATTTGGCGGAGCAATAATAAACGGCTTCTCGTTATTTGTATTGTTCTGCAATTGTTGGTGGAACGCAGGGCCACCATCACCGCTTATCTGGTGTTTGGTAATGTCGTACACAAACTGCTTTAAATCATTCAAATCCTTTTTAAGGTCGAAGATGAGTTTGTATAGTATTTCGCGTTCCGTAAAACTGCTTCCGCCGCTGTCGTAACGGGCTTCGGCAATGGCGGGTAAACGGTTATCGGTAATGTCTGGAACAATTTGTTTCAACTCATCAGCCGAAACATCTTTTTCCATGGCCAGGATAGAAACCTGCTCGGCCACATTTTTAAGTTGGCGCACATTGCCTGGCCAGGTATATTTTAATATCAGCAACTTGGCATCGTCCAACAACTTTACAGGCTGTATTTTATTTCTTTCGGCAAAGTCCGTACAAAACTTGCGGAACAGCATATAAATATCCTCACCCCTGTCGCGCAATGGCGGTATAAAAATAGGCACTGTTGAAAGCCTGTAGTACAAGTCCTCGCGGAACTTTCCTGCCCGAACGGCCTCTTGTAAGTTAACGTTGGTAGCAGCAATTAAACGCACATCGGTTTTTATCACCTTCGAAGAACCTACGCGGATATACTCCCCTGTTTCGAGTACGCGAAGCAAACGGGCCTGGGTGCCGTGCGGCAACTCCCCTACCTCATCCAAAAAAATCGTACCGTCGTTTACGGCTTCAAAATATCCCTTGCGGGCCTCGTGGGCACCTGTAAAGGAGCCCTTCTCATGGCCAAATAGTTCCGAATCGATAGTTCCCTCGGGTATAGCGCCGCAGTTAACGGCAATAAAAGGATTGTGCTTGCGTGTTCCTAATTGGTGTATAATATGCGAAAACACCTCCTTGCCGACACCGCTCTCACCCGTAATAAGCACGGTAAGATTAGTGGCAGCCACCCGCTCGGCTATACTAATAGCATGGTTTAGCAAAGGCGAATTGCCGATAATGCCAAACCTGTTTTTTATACTTTGAATTTCCATAAACTACCCTAAAGTCCGTTAAATAATTGGAGGGCAAACATAGTGAATTTATGGGTTTGGGCTGCCATTTGGGGTGGAGGAAATGACATTATGGCCATTATAATTTAACCAACCGCTTGCGTACCGTTCCCAGGTTGGTATTCACAATAACGAAATAAACGGCAGGCGCTAGATTAGATACGTTTAGATCGATTAAAGTTGAGGATAACATGGTTCGTCCATTTATATCAAGTATCTCAATCAACTTGATTTGCGCACCTTCTGTTTTAACTATTAAATTATCTGAAGTTGGATTGGGTTGAAGTGTAACATCGAATTTATCAGATGGAATATCATTTATTGAAAGAAACCGTCTTCCGTCGCAAACGGAGTCATTTCCAACACAATAGGAAATCAAAAATGCACCAGGATAATCGCCGATAAATGCATCCCCGTCATAAAATTCGAGATCAAAGCCATAGGAATATCCTATCCCTTCATAAAGTTGAAATTCCGGTCCAATGTTAGGTGACACTTGTTTAATATTCCATGTTTTCCTTATATAATTTTGGAAGCCGACATTATTCACGCTATCAATTCCATATTTATAATTAAAACAAGTCGGACCACCACCTATCCCGAAGTTCTCATTACCATAAAGATTTACTGTATCACCCATATTCCATGAAAAATCTAAAAATACTGTGTCATATGGGCACTGGGACGTCATCAATGGACGCCAATAAACTTTCCGGGCAATGGTATCCTCTGAAAAGAAAGCGAATAAACGATAAGTGATATCTCCCGTAGGTCCGCTGTGAGGACAGACCTCAGAGAAGCTCGGGTCTTTAAAACACTGCGACCAGTAGCAAAAGTACATTTTCTTGTAAATAGTAGAATCAATAATGGTGTCTCCTTCCAACTTATAAAAACCATGGTAAACGTCGGTCATAACAGCTCCCGCGCCGGGATCACATGTTCCCAGCCAATCGCAATAAAATTTATCAATTTCCCAATGCGCACCTTCTACTAAAAACTTGTTATAAGCCGGTTGAGCTTTTAACTGGGAATTAAGCGAAAGCAATAGAACAAAAAGTATTAGGAAGGTGTATTTCATTTCAGTTACTGAGGACAAGTTAGTTCAAAAAAAATATAATGACATAATTGAAATTGAGTTCCATTTGCAATCGTGCAATGCTGTTTATTCCTTCTCTCCGAAATTTTACATTTGCCCAACAAAACCATTGCAATGACCTCACTCAAAGATCAACTTTTACTAAAGTTTTGGTAGATCACTGTTCAAAGGTCATGGAATTCCCACTCTATCTAAAAGGATTTATAATCTTCATTTTCTTTTCAATGTTGGTTCCGTGATGCAGGTCTTCAGTATATATTTTTTTGCAGCCGGCTTGAAGGGCATTGGCTACGATTAAACTGTCGTAAAACGAAATTTTATATCGCTCCTGGATATCAACCGCCGCTATTATATCTTCCATTGAAAGACCAACAACAGTGAACAATCCCGAAATTGCTTCTATATGTGCCTTAAGCTCTTTTTTATTTTTTACAAGTTTTTTTCGCAAACAAATATTTGCAAACTCCGATAAAACCTTTGAGGATGTAACCAATTCAACTAAAGGGTCAGTGATGATCGCATTGGTGACTTCATATTTCACAGCCTCTTTCGTGAAATGGTAAATCAGGATATTGGTATCGGCAAAAACCCTCTCTTTCATCTTATGTTCGCTTCTGCCCTATCAAACTTATAGCCCTTAGGCAATTCAAACCTGTGCTTTTCAACGTACTTTTGGAACTTTTCAATTTTTTTCAAATACGCCGCACTTTCGCCTTTAAATACCTTTTTGGGCTTTCTTTTTGATGATGATGAAAGTTTGCGCACAATCATTTTTTGCTCTTTGGCAGGCAAGGTTTGAATAAGCTCAATAATTTTTGAAGCCGTTTGATTGGTTTCGCGAAACATATATCTTAAATTACTTTAGAATAAAGTTAGGGAAAATTTCTTTAATGCCCCCGAAGTCTTACTGTTTTAGCCCAGGTATAGCTGAATCGGCCGACCAGCCCTCGCTGAGGCTCAACATCCCCCGACCGGCCTTATTCCTTCCCTCAAAATTTTACATTTGCCCTACAAAATCATTGCAATGACCCCACTCAAAGATCAATTTTTACTAAACC
>JAQBNQ010000552.1 GCA_028288545.1 Bacteroidota bacterium | reverse complement strand
TAAAATTAAAGCCTTTTGAAAACCGCAACTAACTTTTGCATCAAAAAACCCGGATTAAAACGAGGGGCGCTTAAAGCGCCTGCATAATCTTCACCGCGCCTCAAATAATACTTGTGATAGGTAGATTGCTTTATTCCCCATTTCTGCAAAAATTGCTTTTTCCCATCATTCCGTACTATTCTGCCGGTAGACTTGGATATAAAATGATAAACACGGCTCGCGCCAATACCTTTGTAAATCCTGCACCCCGCCTGCCACATTTTTATAGAAAAGTCATCATCACTTCCCATACCCGGCGAAAACTCTTCGCTATAACCGCCAACAAAGTCCCACCATTTTTTGTGTACCACCGATGGCGGCCAGGTTGAACCGCTCCAGTCCTTTTTGGGTAAGGAGGCAAAGTCCGCCAATAACTCCTTTTCCTTAAAGTCTTCTGTATTTCTTCCGTAGTTGGCAACTATCACACATTTGTTCCGGGTATTATAAGGCTCAATCATGGTAGACGAAAGCATAAAGCAATCTGTGTCCAGTTTTTTAATTTCGTCTGCAAGCATTTTGTCCCAACCCGGCAAAACATACATATCATCATTCATAAAAAGAATGTAATCCTTCGTTGCAAGCTTTGTCGCCATATTAACGGCAATGCAAACCCCTTCATTTTTTGGTGTAAAAGAGTACCCGATATTATTTTCTCTTACCCATTCTAAAGACCCATCGCTGCCTTCGTTTATATGCACCACTATCTGATGGTCAAGGGAGGAGTTCGCCTTGATGCTTTCAATACACAATTTTAAAAAGGCAATATTGTTCCAGGTAGGTATGATAATTGAAAACATTACAACTTGGGATTTTGATTGATGATCACTTCGTATCCTTTTAATTTTAGCTCTTCAATTTGCTCGGGCGAGGGAGTAAATCCATACATAATAGAATTGGTATAGAACATTCCTTCAATGCAATGTTTAACGTTAAAGTAAACCTTCTTGCCGGTTTTATCCTCCATATTCCGCAATTCATTGGCCCAATAAATCTGCGCCGATTGGTCCTGCAAGGGTTTTATTCTCTCAATACTGAACCTGATAGAAAGTCCTACAACAATTGCAAAGACGAGTCTTTGCAATATTTGCTTTATTGAACTATCATTCCGGATTAAAAGTAAATCGCAAAAGCCGGCAAGAATAATAAAAAGGGCCGGGTAGGTAAATAATAAATATCCCTGCATTTTAGTTTTTGCAATTGTAAAAAACAGAAAAGGTAATGCTGCCCAAAACCAAAGAGCAAGCCGTTGAGGAACGCGATCTCCTTTGTACAGTTTAAAACAAAAGCAAAACAGGGCAATCCAGATAAATTCGTTCAGGGTTATAAAAAGCTTGTCAACAAAATAAAACACACCTCCTGTATTTCCGTCCAGCACCTCGGTTATATGCCTGTAATTATGACCCATTTCATTAGCATATTCCAGCGGGAAATTTGTATGACAATATATCTGCCAGGGCATAAAAACAACAAAGGCAGAAACAATTATTACGGTAAGTCCTTTTAAATTTTCGATAAAATTCAATCTGTTGTAATTGAGTGCAAGCCATATGGGCACAACAACAAATGCAGGGAGCCACTTGCATAACACTGCCGAACCAATGCAAATACCGGTCAAAACATTAAAAATCATTTGGCGCCTGGCTGAATATACAATCGTGAAAACAACGGCCAATTCAACAAAAAAGAGAAAGAAAACATCCACATGGTCAGTGGCAACTCTGCCTCCGGTCATTTCCAAAACCAATCCATTAATGGCGTGAAAAAACGCCGCCAACAGCCCGATTTTTTGACCAAACAGCTTTTTACCTATAAAATATGTCAGATATACCGCAAAAGTGGAAATAAGCACCGAGGGCAATCGCAGGGCGAATTCATTCACCCCAAATAGTTTCATGCTTAAAGCCATGCACCACAAGGGAAGGGGTTGCTTATGCAGCCAGATATAACCGGAAGACCAATCACGGTAATTATACGTAAGTAGTGGTAGTTTGTAAAGTTTCGGTAAAAAAAAGTTATCCAGCATGTTCTTTGCAACCAAAGCGTGGTATCTCTCATCCCATTCATGGAGGTATTGGTCTGAAGCCATGTATAACCTTAGAAATAAGGCCGCAAGGACAAGAAACAGGGCAGAAATGCGAAAATTGCCTTTCCGGTATTGAAAATATGAGCAAATAATACTAACAGTTGCCAGGGTTACAGCTGCTAAAGCAATAAAATAATGAGGCATCTGTTACAGTTTGGGAAACCAAATTTAAAATAATTGACATGGCAGTTGAAATAATGAGAATAGATACCTTAAATTGCGTTCTGGTAGTTTAAATTTTTTTAATGAAAAAACTGACCCCCTTATTCTTTGTTTTTGTGATGCTGGTGATTGCATCGTGCAGAAAAAACGAACACGCCAACTGGAATACAGAGTTGCTGGTGCCTATTGCCACTTCTAATATGTCCTTGAGTAACCTTGTTAAGGACTCGGCTTTAAGAACTAATGCTGATAACTCGCTGACCGTTGCTTTCAACAAAACCTTATACCAATTTAATCTTGCTGATCAGGTAGTTCTTTTCCCTGATACTTCCATCGGTCAGAAATTCACGCTCGATTCTTTAGGCCTGCCTAACCAGACTATTATTTATAATTTATCCTTGGGTAACCTGGCCACTAATATGGAGGCAAGTAGCGATCTTACTGTACATTACCTGGGCCAACTCATTTTAGGTAATATAGGTCAAACGCTCCAAATTCCGGGAATCTCAGGTTTTAGTTCCAGCATCTACCAGTTCGACGGCAGTGCATATTTTCAAAAGGCCATTCTATCACGGGGAGACATAACCATTGCCGTAAATAATTACTACCCGGTGGCCATTCATGATGCTATTGTTGAAGTTAGCAATGCTGCAAACCAATCCTTAATATTTCGGGATACTATTCCGTACATTCCACCTGGCGGAAGCTCATGGCAAAATAAAAGTATTGCTGGAGATACCATATATGGTGCGCTCAATGTAAAACTGGTGGGCCTTTCCACTGATCCAAGCAATGGCCCTGTTTTGATTGATACCGGCAATTATGCCCGTCTTTTTATCAGTCTTGCCAATTTAAGGGTGTCTGATGCCGTCGCGGTTTTCCCCTCCCAGGATATTGTTGCCGTTACCCAGGAAGTAACAACCGACATTGCAGATAGAAAGTTGACTTATATTGATGCCCGTCGCGGAAAACTTCATATTTATATCAGTAGTTCCGTGCAGCAGCCTTTGGAACTTACTTATATCCTGGACGGTGCATATGATAAAGCAGGCAGACCATTAAAAGCCTATACGGCAGTACCTGCGGCCGCTCCGAATAGTCTTTCCAGGATTGATAGTGTTTTAGATATTGCAGGCTATGCAATTAACCTTACGGGTAAAGATGGTTCAAAGTTCAATACCTATACCCAAACTGTTATTGCGCACATTGCTTCCAATGGACAAACAGCTCATATCACCCTTGCCGATAGCTTACATATTCAGTACGAGATAAAAGACGTTGCGCCAAACTACATCAAGGGCTATGCAGGCAGAGATACTGTATCTGCCAACGACAGTGCTGAATTCGCCTTCCTTAATATGTTTAAGAGCGGAAGCATAGATCTGGAGAGCGTTAACATGAACCTGAATATTGAAAATGGACTAGGGATAGATGGACAAATTGTGGTGAACAACCTTACTGCTTATAGCCCTATTAATGGTTCACGAACCTTAACGGGTCCTATGGTTGGCAAACACCTAACCGTGGGCCGCGCTACCGATTTTCCTTTAACTCCTGCAAACAATAATTTTGCTCTAAACAGCAGTAATTCAAATATCAAAGACCTTTTAGGAATATTGCCAAGCAAACTATATTACAATGTGCAGGTAAAGACCAACGTAAATGGCAATAATAGGCAGTATCGCGATTTTGCCTACCTGGAAAGCAATTTAAAAATGAATTTAAATGCAGAGATACCTCTATCGCTCATTGCTAATCACCTGGTGCTAAAAGATACTATTGCGTTTGATATAAGTAACACTAATACCAATGTAAACGGGATAAGCGACGGAGTGATTAACCTTATTGCCGAAAACAAATATCCGATTCAGGCTAACCTGACCATGGTTATTTACGATTCGGCCTGGAGGGCGGTTGACACCCTCGCGATGAATCAACCCATTAGCGCTGGCGATTTGGACAACAATTGTATAGTTCAACAGTCCAAAAAGAGCAAGATACCTGAATATG
>JAQBNQ010000546.1 GCA_028288545.1 Bacteroidota bacterium | reverse complement strand
GAAGAAACAGTTACCTATTATGCCTTCCTGCTTTTGCATTTGCAAAACAACAGCGAAACTGCCTGGAAGGCTTTAAAGGAAAACGGATTCCCCAAAAAGGATAACCTGATGAATATTTATACCTGTGCCCACATAGGTGTATATGGAAAGCACAACGACGAAGCGCTGGGATTTTTGAGTGCAAGACCGGTTAGCGATTCTTTTGCTAAATTCCCTTTTCTCGATTACCTGGTAGGTATAGGAAAACTGGGAAGGCTTGACAATGATGCAGATTCGTACTTTAAAAAATTTATAGCGGAATATAAAGGGGAGAATCACATTAAGTCGTCCTTTCAAAAAATAGCATGGAGTTATTTATTAAAAGGCGATACGGTAAATTACTTTCATTTTATTGGCAAGGCAGGTAAGGTCGGTAGCACTACATTAGATTCTGATAAACAGGCAAAGAAAGAGGAGGAAAGTAAACGTGCACCTAATACTAAATTATTGCGACCACGGTTATTGTTTGATGGAGGGTATTATCAAAAGGCAGCAGATGAAATGAGTAAATTGTCGGAAAGCAGTTTTACAAGTCTTGAGGATAAGACCGAATACTTATACCGGACAGGAAGAATTTATGACGAGTGGGGTAAACCGGATTCGGCGATTGCTTATTACGATAAGGCCATTAAACTTGGACGTGACTTGCCTCGCTATTTTGCCGCTAATTCGGCTTTTGAAACCGGCAAATTGTATGAGGCTCAGGGAAACAAGGAGAAGGCAAGGGATTACTATAACCTCTGTATTTCCTTTAAAGATCACGAATACAAAAACGGATTAGACCAAAAAGCAAAAGCAGGATTAAACAGATTGAAATAGCAAGGTTCTATTATTGACACAATGCAATTAAAAGAAAACATATCCTTAAAGCAGTTCAATACTTTTGGTATTGATGTAAGTGCAAAATATTTCTGCGAAATAAACTCAGTGGACGAATACCGCGAACTGCTTGATTCAAAAACAATAAGCGCGGAGAAAAAGCTCATTTTAGGAGGAGGAAGCAATATCCTGTTCACTAAAAACTTTGATGGACTGGTTATTCGAAATAATATAAGAGGCATAGAAATAGTAAGTGAAACTGAAACTCATGTAATCATTAAGGCCGCGGCAGGAGAATCCTGGCATAACCTGGTTTTATGGTGTGTTGCTAATAATTATGGCGGTATAGAAAACCTGTCGCTTATACCCGGTTTAGCAGGTGCTGCACCCATGCAAAACATTGGCGCTTATGGGGTGGAAATAAAGGACGTGTTTCACCAGTTAGAGGCCATTGACGCCCATACCGGTGAGTTGACAATGTTTGATCTAAATGATTGCCATTTCGGATATAGGGAAAGTGTGTTTAAGCATAAATACAAGGATCAATTTCTGATAAGCAGTTTAAGTTTAAGACTCACAAAGGTTTCGTCGAAAACTATATATCACTACAAAACTGAGTATGGTGATGTAAAGGCCACGCTAAGTGAAATGCGGGCTTATGATCTTTCGCTGAAAGCTGTAAGCGATGCCATTATAAAGATTCGGTCATCCAAACTGCCGGATCCAAAAGTTATCGGCAATGCAGGAAGCTTTTTCAAAAACCCTGTTATCAGCAAACAACAATTTGAAACCCTGGTAATGAAATACCCTGTAATGCCTAGTTAC
This sequence comes from Bacteroidota bacterium, assembly GCA_028288545.1. Classification (GTDB taxonomy): domain Bacteria; phylum Bacteroidota; class Bacteroidia; order Chitinophagales; family LD1; genus Bog-950. Next base: position 3,586 of record JAQBNQ010000546.1, on the reverse strand, counting down.
CTGCAAAAAGACGGCACGGTAAAAGTGCCTGCAGGTTGGTTGATAGAACAATGCGGCTGGAAGGGTAAGGTAGTTGGCAACACCGGCGCCCATGCAACACAAGCCCTTGTATTAGTCAATTACGGAAACGCTACCGGTAAAGAAATCTGGAATCTTGCCATGGAAATTCAACAATCTGTAAAAGAAAAATTCGGCATTGATATTACTCCCGAAGTAAATGTTGTTTAGTTTGTATTCATTCCGCAATCCGAAATCCGCATTACTTAGTATCTATCCGTTCCGTTATCCGGTGGGGGGGGAGGGCTGTACCTTTTCTTCTTTGTTTCAGCAGTGCCATTTTCGGCACCTCCAAACTTCCAGCCTAAGGTAATCAGTAAGGTATGGGTCAGGTATGTGTTATTAACTGGGTCCGATGCCTGGGGGTAGCTAATGTCTTTGGTCATTCCGAAAACATAAGCCATGTCGGCATAAAAATGTTTCAGGCGAACACCAATACCCGCAGTAACATTTTGAATCATTTCAGGATCGCCCTGCATGGCAACTCCTTTTTTGTAAGGTGAACTTGAAAATGAATAGCCCGCTCTTAAACGCAGTGCTTTGTAGGAGCCTTCAAATCCTGCCCTTATCGTATGGAGGTATCCATAATCGGCCTTAATGGTGTCGTTCATTTGCTTTGTTCCATCAGCGTATTGGCTGCCAAAATTAAACCGCGAACTGGCCAGGTTCTGAAACTCGTAATCAATGCTGAAAAAGCCATTCTGCTTATAGTAGAAACTGGCACTGATAACTCCCTTCATTGGGCTGCGCAAACTATATTTTAAAGGGTCATAATTCTGTTGAGGTATTTGATATCCAACAGTGTCGTAGTAGGCAGTAATTGATCCTCCTGCGTAATCCGTAAGCGAATACCAGGTAGGCAAATGATAAGCCGCACCAAACCTCATCCATGGCAAAGGCCGGTATATGAGCCCTACAATGCCCGAAAAGCCAGCACCCGTTACATGATAATTACTGATTAAAGTATAACTCTGAAAATGAGTGATAGAATCAGAACCGTTGGGGTTTGTTTCGCTAAATGTGGTAACCGTGTTGTAATCTATTAATGGAATGCAGAGGGCTACACCAAAATAAATCTTGTCATTAATATTCCCGCCAAAGCCAAGGTCAATTTTGTTTTTGTAACCCCTGGTTTCAATACTGCCCGCCTGTTGTACCGGTGCGCGGACATTACTATAATAATTTCCATGTATAGAATCATATCCTATCAGGCCAACAGCGTTTGCCAACTGAGGTTCCAAAGGGTAGCTGCTAATTGGTTGCAGTGTTGAATTCATGTACTCCGTATAATTATCAATCATGGAATGGGTCATGTTTTCGGCACCAAAGTTTTGGCTGCGGGCATAAAAACTTTCTGCCTGGAAATTAATGGCAAAGGTGATTGATCTTAATGCATGATTGCCAAAGCCTACTTCATTTTTATCTGTTGCTTTTGAAAGTATTTTGGTCCATTCAACACCGGCCTGGCCAAGGTAGAATTTGGGAGAGGTAGCAACGGCGTGGCTTCCATCATAAACAGTTTCATTGTTACTTATTTTAATACCCGGGGTAACACAAAAATCGCTGGAGCGGTATAAGCCCAAACCGGCAGGATTGATCCCAACCGAACCAAGATCTGCGCCAACTGAACCATAAGCACCACCGGAACCGGCAGTACGGGCCGAACCGGAAATAGCTGACCGGGCTAACAATATCGACTCATCGGGATAATATTGTGCGAAGGAAATTTCAGCAAATAATAAAAATGCGATCAGAATTTTTGCCTTCATATTTCTCAGAATTTCTCAATAGCTGCATGGAAATAAAAACGGAACCTTTTCGGGATTCCGTTTTTTGACCTATAAGGTTTCAATTTGTTTAATGTCTTCCACCGCCACCACCATGGCCTCCGCCTCCTGAACTATGGCCGCCACCACCTCCACCGGAGCTATGAACACTTCCACCACCTCCCGAATTATGAGACGCACCACCATAATTCCCACCGCCGTGATAAGTTGGAGCAGAAGAGTGATTTACATTTCCCTGGCTTTGTGAGTTGTAATTTCTGGGTTGAGCATTGTTAGAATAATGCTGTTGCTGGTTGCCTGAATAATGCTGGTTGTTGTTTCCTTGTTGCCCCTGTGCTCTTTGCTGAGGTTGTTGAGCTTGTGCCGAACCATTGCGGTTTGCCCTGTTGCCCCTTCCGGCACCATTGCCCTGCTCAGCGGCATTATTGTTATTGTGCCAGCCTTGTGGTTCTACCTGTTTCCAGCCGTTGTTATTTGCAACGTTATTGTTCCTTCCGTTTCTTCCGTTTTGACTTGCCTGGGTATTGGGCCTTGCACTTCCCTCGCCATTGGTGTTAACGGCATGGCCATTCACAAAACCGTTTTCGGAATGCGCGTTGGCAATAGCCGAATGGTTTAATCCATTACTTGCAAAGTGTTCGTCTTTATGCTGCGGGCCAAAATAGTAATAGTTGTTAGCTGAAGCGCCATAGTAACGATTACCGAAACCGCCATAACCTTCTCTTCCATAGCCACCGTAGCCTCTGCCATATCCGCGTCCATAGCCGTATCCCCAGCCTCTGCCGTAACCGTAAGGTCCAAACCATGGATTATAATATCCGCAAAGCCCCCAACCGGTGTTCCAACCCCAATAAGAGCCGTAACCATATCCAAAGCCAAGACCTAATCCACCGCCCCATCCCCAATAATATGCCGGTGTATAGCAATAATCGTAATACCCCGAACCGTATGAAGGATTATAAAACCTTTCGAGCTGGGTAGAGTAATATGAATCTTCGTAATAGTTATTGTTGATGATTGTGTTACCGCTGCTATCTACGTATGTTTTGCTGCCTTTAAGTTGGTAGTTGTCGTTACCATTTGGCGCTTGTTGTTGCGAATTGCGCGAATAACCCTGGTTGTTTTCGCTGTTAGGATCATAATAAACATCATCGCTCTGTCCGAAGGACTTCAACCCCAAAACCGATAGAAAAATCAAGCCGGTAAAAATGATTGATATGCGTTTCATGGTTTTCTATTTTGTTTCTCTGACAAATTTACTTCAAAAGAGTTTAAGCCACCTCATTGATTTTGATATTTTTGACCTATTATTAACAACATCAAGCATTATTAACAATAACAATCGGTAAAAGGGTTAAAATCCTCTCCAAATCTACGTATGGCTAAAGAAATTGCTTCTAAACTTAACGATTATTCACAGTGGTATAATGATTTAGTGATAAAAGGCGGACTGGCTGATTATAGCAGTGTTCGTGGCTGCATGGTCATTAAACCTTATGGTTACGCCATTTGGGAAAAAATGCAGGCAGCGCTCGACAAAATGTTTAAGGATACCGGTCACGTAAACGCGTATTTCCCGCTCTTGATACCTAAAAGTTTTTTGAGCAAGGAAGCATCGCACGTTGAAGGCTTTGCAAAAGAATGCGCTGTTGTAACCCATTACCGGTTAGTAAATGACCCTAATGGAAAAGGAGTTGTTGTAGATCCTACTGCAAAACTGGAAGAAGAACTTATTATTCGTC
>JAQBNQ010000538.1 GCA_028288545.1 Bacteroidota bacterium | reverse complement strand
TTTAAACTATTGCCTACAGGGCAGTGGATTCAGTTTGGATAAACTGAAGACCGACCTGGATGCCATTGAAGGAGAATTTCTGGTATCATTTACTACCGAAGATAATAAAGACTTGGGCATAGCTCCCCTGCTACAACAAAAGGCTCAGCAGCTTGGCACCCGGTGGAAATCACCCAATATCACTTGCAAACAAATTGTAACAGGCCCTGTTTCCCTATATCATGCGCATGTAATGTATTTTGTTGGAATTGGTGATAGCTTGTGATAGGGGAACATCATCTGGTACAGTTTGGTACACTTGGTACAGGTTGTACCAAGTGTACCAAACTGTACCAAAACCGTTAAGATGGAATTCAGACACTTCCTTAATTTCATTCTACTATCACAAGCGAAAAAGAAATAAAGCGTTTTAAACTATTTGCGACTATTGCCCTAATAATAGGCGGTTCGGCATGGCTCTATTTCATATATACAATCCAACCCGAAGACGGGGTCAACCACACAAGGGAATTAGCACGTCAGTTCGATGCCGCTGAAATTAGTGATCGCCTAACTTTTGTTGCCAATATTTCACATTTTGATCAGTTTTCGGTGGAGGGTGAACCGGGGAAATTATATAAGGCACAATTGGTTCCAACTGATAATAATACCTGGCGTAGTTTCCAGGTAATAGCGGAAATTGGAGATAGTATAATCAAACCAAAACATTATGACATTGTGATTATTGTAAAACCCAACAAGGTTAAATACTTCTTTTATGATAGTGGACGCCAGTTGTTTTAAAATTCACTTTTCTTCCTGGTGTTCGATAGGGCAACCCGGAAGAACGATTTTACTATCAACTCATCTGATTTTACAGGATATAAAGGGTCAATTTGAACGTAATGGCCAGCAAGACATCTCTTTAAATTCTTGAATTATTTTTTTAATTTGCTGCTGCTTTAATTGCGACAAAATGTACCAATCCCTACTCCGTTACATTGAAAGGCATTCTACCACACCGTTGGCTGCTGATGATATTGAACTTATCCAAAGCTACTTTACGCCTAAAAAATTGCGCAAGGGTCAATATTTGCTACAGGAAGGGGAGATATGCAAGAGCACAGCATTTATTGTAAAGGGTGCCATGCGCCAGTATAGCGTTGACGATAAAGGGACGGAGCATATTATTCAGTTAGGCATTGAAAACTGGTGGTGCCTTGAGCGCGAAAGTTTTTTGATGCTTACCCCCTCGCGATATAACATAGATGCATGGGAAGACACAGACCTTTTAATGCTAAAAAAAACGGATTATAATGATCACCTGATCAATGTACCTGCCGTGGCGGAAATGATAGCATTGATGAAAGACAGATATGCTTCAGCTACTCAAAAAAGACTGCATAGTGTACTGAACGATACTGCCGAACAACGGTATTTTAACTTACTAAACACTTACCCCGAAATTGTCCAGCGGTTCCCCCAGTATCTCATCGCCTCTTACCTGGGCGTTGCCAAAGAAACGCTCAGCCGGTTACGAAGTTCCAATTAGCCGCTTGTTTTGCCAATAAACTTTTCCATGTTTATAATGGCATCTTTTGCTGCATCCGATTTAATGTCAATCAATGGCCAGCCATGCACCTGGTTTTCGTATTCCTTCATTTCCGTGTTTGGCTGCAATGATTGGATCTTTTCATAAAATAATTTGGAGTCGTCGAAAAGTATTTCGTTACTACCAACCAAAATCAGCAAAGGGGGAAAGCTGCTAAAAGTAAACTGGCCGGAATCTGCTTCGGTCCAGTTATCAGCAACATAATAACCTGCATATTCCATCAGCTTCTCTTTTGTAAGTATCGGGTCAAGTTTTTTCCTGGTTTCGTATGATCCGGTGTTACCACGCAGATATACCCAGGGTGAAAGAAAAACTACGCCCGATGGCATTTGCAGTTTTTCTTCAGCAGCCTTTTTTACCAAAGTTGCCCCAAGTGCACCACCCGCACTATCTCCCATTAAAGTGATATTAGCATCAGGGTATTGGCCAATAATCTTACGGTACACTTTTAAAATATCATTTATTCCATTCGGAAATGGTTTCTCAGGCGCCAGGGCATATTCAATAAATAAAACCCTGGCAGAAAAAGCCGACGCAAAATGACTGATCATTGCGCGGTATGTTTCTATTGAGCCCAATACAAACATTCCACCATGCAGGTAAATAACTACTTTGTTTTCATCAAAACTATCAGGTGTAAACCAGTAGCAGCTAACACCTTCAATCTGTTCAGCAATTATTTTAACGCTGGCATCAGCGGGGTAAATTTTTCCTAAGCCATTAAAGACATCTCTGTCTGCATTTACTTTGCTTAAAACACCTTCCATGTTTGTTGTTTTTATCTGTTTAATAACGGCCTCTTACTACTACCTGGCGCTTCCCTGGCTCTGAGCCTCCAGGCTTTGTCCTTCTATATCAAGCCCTACATTGTTGCCTATACCGGCTAATACACCCAGCATTGCAGGAACCGTATCATACCTTGCCCAATCGCGCTGAAGTTCACATACCAGGCTCATAACGCTGGTGGGCTGCGCTCCGGCCTGTTCCATTCTTCTAAGGGCCGCATCATGGGCAACGAGGGAAGTGCCCGCTACCGCATCTACTACAGGGTACACTTCATAACCTTCTTTGAGGGCATCGAGTGTAGGGAACAACAAACAAGCCTCGGTCCAAAGCGCTGTCATAATTAATTTTTTGCGCTTAGCGCCTCTTACAGCCTCCAGAAATTCTATGTCTTCCCAGGCATTGATGCTGGTTCTGTCGTATGATGGCAGATCTTTTACTTCCTGCGCTATCTGCGGAATGGTTGATTTCAACCCGGCGGCTTTGACATTTACGGTTGAAACAACAATTGGCATCTTATATAACTTAGCCAATTTTATAACGGCAACAAGGTTTTTAACCATGGTGTGTTTATCCATCGATTCAATAGACCCGATCTGCGTGGGCTGGTAGTCGATAATAATCAGGGCGGAGTTTTCCGGAGTTAAAAGATGGTCGGTCTTTTGGTCTCTCATTTTCTGGCTGCTCATAGTTTTAATTTTTAGTTGAATGAGTTGGTAGTGGTCATAAAACGATAACAAAATTAAATTGAGTAGCGCGTAATAAGGTTGATGTGTGGCAATAAATTCAATTGACAAATGTCAATTTCACATGTATCGAAGTTGTGCCTATGTCTG
>JAQBNQ010000535.1 GCA_028288545.1 Bacteroidota bacterium | reverse complement strand
TTTAAACTATTTGAAGGCCGCGGCCACTCGCTGATTGTAGACCACGGTTGGAAGGAAGTTGCTGAATACTCGCTGGCATGGTTGAAGGAGAATGGGTTTTGAAACAGGTGAATAAATGAATGTCTTCGCGATTCAGAAGCGGACGGCCATTTCAAAAAGACGCGATCCTCTGACCTAAACCCATTCATATATTATAATATTTACACAATTCACCTTTTCGGTGATAGGAAATGTGGTTTTTTGTGGTTTGATTTGATGGGACCAAATGTAATTAACGATTCTATTTATCGCAATGATCAACAACTGATAGTATTTAACCTAAAAATATCAAGGTATGGCAACAAAAAAACAGAATAATGAAATTAAGGGACCTAAGGAAATAGAAGCTCCAAACTCAAATTCGAAAAATCCTCTGGTATTTATAAGTCATGACACAAGAGATGCTGAATTAGCCGAAGCATTTAGTCAATTACTGAGTAATTCTAGCATGGGCATTCTCGAATCATTCCGTTCCTCTGACAAAAAAGGTACACAAGGAATTGAGTACGGAACATTATGGTACGAAGAAATATTTAAAAAGCTCAACGATGCATCTGACGTAGTTTGCCTTCTAACTAATCATTCTGTTGACAGGCCCTGGATTTTGTACGAAGCTGGAATTGCAATTGGCAAATCAGGAACCCCATTGATTGGAGTTGCCTTAGGTATACCGCTCAGTAAGGCCAACAATGGACCCTTTGCCCAGTTTCAAAATTGTGCTGATGATATCGACTCTTTAACCAAACTTGTTAGCAGCTTAGTAAAGAAAATTCCCAATGCCAAACCAATAGAAGAAGTTGTAAAAGGCCAGGTGGCGCAGTTTTTAGAAAAGATAAAGCCAATACTTAAAAAACAATCTGAAATCAGCCCTCCCATTTCAAAAGACAAGCTGCCGCTGGTGGAAGACGTCCAGGTAGCTAAACTTTTTGAGGAGATTAAAATAATGTTTCAGGATTTGCCCTCAAGAATTGATAAAAATACCTCGCCTGAAGCGAATAGAAGATCAAGGAAGTTTAATCCTTTCATAATCGAGGATCTCGTTCATATGTCAGAAGATCCAAGTCTCGGCGCTATTATAATACTTGGCCTCTTTCGTAACGATTTTCCATGGATATATGATGTAGGAATGGAAACGATAAAGAATTTGAAATCATCCAAATCATTTAAGGAAAAAGAAAAGTTAGCCAATGACTTATTACGAATGGCAGACATGTCAGTCCGTCATCCACAATTTCAAGATATTTTAATGAAAAACAAAGAAGACTACCGACTATTCAGAGACTTGCTTCCAGCGTTGGATAGGTTTCTAAGCATGTTGATACAGAAAACAGGTATGAAATAGTTTTCACTGTTGCCTTTAGAAATGGACTTGCTTGTTAAATAAAGTATTTAATAACTGAAAATATTTCTAGTTATTGGCACCTTTCGAATTATTCTTATCACAACTTTCTTAAATTGTTTTCAAACCATGGCTCACAAATGTTTCATATCTTTTAAAACAGCGGATTTCCCTTACAAGAAGCACATTCTTGAAAATATGCATATTGACCTTGTAGACAAATCGCTACATGAAGCAATTGATTCAAATGATGAAGATTACATCATGCGAAAAATAAGGGAAGATTATTTGCGCGACAGTACTGTTACGATTTACTTAATTGGTGCTAAGAGTGCAGAATCTTTTGGGTGGGAAGAACAGAAATTTATTAAGCGCGAATTACAAGCATCTTTATATCATGGTGAGGGAAATACACAAAATGGGATTTTAGGTGTGGTATTACCAAGCATGTATGATTTGGTTTATAAAGGAAGCTATGTTTGTTATAACTGCGGAAATACCCATAACTATGTAAACGTAGAAGATACTACCGTTAAAGAATTTAGCCACAATTATTATATCCCAGATGGAGAGAAATGTTCGTGGGTCGAAGATGATAGGTTTTGCGTTTTGGTAAAATGGGTGGATTTTGTTAATAGTCCCGAAACGTATATTGACGAAGCATTTGATAAAAGAGAGCATCGTATTGCAGAAAAAACAAAAGTTTACCCGTGATAACCTAATGACATTTAAAGAAGATTTAAAATTAGAATACAATGACTGTTCCAAAAATATTATCTCAAGCGGTAGTTTCAGCAGCAAAGGGTATTTCCAAGGTTGTTTTGGGGGAACTTCTAAAATCTGTGAAGGGTGACCACAGAGGTGCGATAATTCCTTATCGCTCTGAGGGAAATGAAAATATCATCTGCTTCGTGCACGGTTTTTGTGGGGATCCAGAATCTACATTTAATCCTATGCCTGCGTTTATTGTGAAAGAAAAGGAATTGAATGGATGGGATGTTTTAAGCATCGGCTACTCTACGGATTTAATGCCCAATATCGGAAGAGGAATCTGGGCTGCTAGTCCAGACATCAATAAGATTGCAAGCTACCTTAAAACCAATCTTGATATCATTTTCAGCCAATATAGTCGAGTAGCTCTTATCGGACATAGTATGGGAGGGTTAGTAATTCAACGAGCCATTTTGAATATGGCAGACATCCATAAGATATCTCATGTACTTTTTTTCGGAACTCCCAGCGCAGGATTAAAAAAAGCATGGTTTATGAGATGGTTTAAAAACCAGATTAGTGATATGGATAATGAAGGTGAATTCATCAAAAAATTAAGGAAGGAATGGAATGACAAGTTCACCGGCAAATACCCTTTTCGATTTGCAACTGTCGCTGGAGAGCTTGATGATTTTGTTCCTGTTATTTCAAGCTTAGAGCCTTTTCCGCACGAATATCGAAGTTACACCACAGGTAATCATATTACAATGGTAAAGCCCATGACCGAAAGTGACACGTCATTTCAGATAATAAAAAAGGTACTACATTCTGATAAGAACTATCTAACAGGGTTTGATGAAAAAGAATTAAACAATTTGGTCGGAAGGTATCATGAGGATGTAAATACATTAGGGAACAAATTACATCATCTCGATACTAAGGGTTTCAGAAAATACATTTTTGCGCTGGAAGGTACTGGTAAAATTGATGTTGCAATAAAGGTAATTGAAAAGTCAGAGGCGGTAAAAACAAATACGGATGTAATGGGAATTCTGGGAGGCCGGTGGAAAAGGAAGTATCTCCTCGAAAACAATTCGAGCTTTCTGGATTCGGCTATATATTGGTACAACAAAGCATTGAGTATTTCAGTAGCGGCAAACAATAATAATCAGATATATTATCACGCAATAAACCTTGCTTTTCTGTATCTAATGCAAAAGGAACATGACCAGACTGAATCAAAAAAAATGGCTCAATTGGCTCTTGACCATTGTGAAAAAAGTTCACAAGAAGATTATTGGGAACTTGCTACCAGAGCGGAAGCTTATTTATATTTAAATGCATTCGGTGAAAGTAAAAGGTTGTACAGCGAGGCGATTAAAAAATGTAATAAAGATATACGCGCAACAAGTTCAATGATGATTAATGCCATATATGCCTGTAATAGTTTGAACAAACTTGACTGGAAGGATGAGATAGAGCAAATTTTCATCGATTAGGTTTCGTTGTTTCTCCACTTATCCTCGCTGCAACATAGCCATTGGGCCGTTGAAATGGATGCCAGTTGGTAGGAGGAGGACTTAGGTTCGTAGGCGCCGACTTCTTGCGTACTCTTCAGCTACAAACAGCAGCATCTGGTCATGCTTTGAGTCTATAGAGAGGCCACATTATCGATTTAAATAAGCTCCAAAAGCCAAACTTTTTACGCGATGGTGGTGGCATGTATTCTCTAGCCTCTTTGAGATACCTATTCTTCAGTTGCGCTAAAGAATAATCTGGATGCGGCATGAGCATTGCCGCCATCATGTATCTGCATACCCGATCTTTGTACATACTTTCTAAGTATAAGCGGTATCTGGCATTAGCGGACATCGGCGACCAATTATGCCAAAATTCCAATTCAACACGATAAAATTCTCGCACAAGAAGCAGGCAAAATATAGTTATCGCAGAAGGTTTCTGATTTTTCCAGGCATCGTTATCTTCTTCATAAATAATTGCCGCTGACGTGTCAAATTGTCGTATTTGCTTCAATGCCAAGCTCTCCAAACTTTGATCATTAGTAATAGGCGAACCCATCTCTTCGGTTATGATTGGAACTTTTCGTCCCCAATGATCTTCATAAAACGTTTCCATTTCCCATGCGACCCACTCTCCCGCAAACATATTTTTATTCCCTATGATTACAAATACGCTGGACATATGCAATGCTGATTGCAGTTTTTCTCTAATAAGTTCATCGTCTAGGGATTCAAGTTCAGGCACTTGGCCGGCAAAGTAAACTTGATAGCCGAATTCCTTAAGTTCATTTGAAAGAGTTTGGGCATAACCCCCAGACATTTGATGTCGGTAGGAGATGAAAAAATCATACACGGACCGACTTTGGGCCTCTTTGACGTCTGATGGTGGAGGTTTTCTAAATTGAAAATCAGGATGTGGACATAGTAAATGCCGAAAAAATGACATGTAGGAAAGTAGTTGGTCTTCCGGAAAGGAATCGTTTAGATTTGAAGCCATAAATAATCAGCGTACCTAATAGTGATTAAAACTATAAAATTTTCGCAATCTCGTCCGCGTCTGTCGCGCAAGCCCGAGCGTGGGGGACGCGGATGCCAAGGTTCAAGCATTTTCAATGCGTTTCAAATCGTCCCCACACCGTGCGTAGTATCCTCTCCGCTATCCGCGAGTCTGACGTCAAGCCAATAAGCAGGCAAGGGACGCGAATGCTATGCTCAGGCATTTTCAATGCACTTGAAATCTCCCCGGTACAATGGTCTACTTCTCAATAACAACCTTCCCAACATAAGGTCCCTGCTTGGTCGTAGCGCTTAAAATATAAATACCCGGAGCCACCGAACTTAAATCAACAAACTCCTTATCAGCATATATAGTTTGGCTCAAAACGATATTGCCTGTAACATCCGTTATAATAAAATGACTGCCTATGGCGTTTTGAGTCTGCAAAATAAACGAGCCATTTCCCGGATTCGGATATATAGTAAAGTTACCTATACCAGGCGCTGCATTTACACCAAGCGCGTTAACCTGGTAAGCAGCCGAGGTATCACTGCAACCGGTGGAGTCCCTTACAATAACCCGGTAACTGCCGTTTTGCGAAAACTGTAAAAACCGGCTGTTGCCGTTGCTAAGCGGTGTGCCATTCATCAGCCATTGATAGGACGAATAGATTCCTGTCTGCAGGGTATCGCCGGTAATGCTGATAACCGGAATAACCGCATTAAAGCACTGGCTAAGCCGGGCCACATAAGTGTTATAGGCGCCCGGCGTAGCATTTACTGTGTCGTTGGAAGCTACGAGAGTTGTGTTATTAAAAAACCCTGCAACATAAATGTTCAGGTTATCATCAATGCTCATGCTTTGGCTATAGTTCCATTGGTTGTTACCATAGCCGTTCATGGCTGCGGCCCATTCCGGGCTGCCCGCCCCATCGTATTTGGCCACAAAGGTATTGGCCAGGTTTCCGCCACTTATAGTATCATGGTTAAAAACAGCAGTACTGGTAATGTACCCACTTAAATACATATTATCATCGGCATCATCAGTTATAGCCTGGGGTGTTATGTTCAGGTCCAGGCTCTTGGCCCAGATAGCAGTGCCCGCGTTATTAAATTTTGCAATAAAGGGAGTTATGCTGGCTGAAGTGTTGAGCGTGTCACTGCCAATGATCAAGGTCGAATCGTAATAGCCCGCTACATATACATTGCCTGCCGGGGTGGCGCCCAGGTAACTGTACTGGTCGGAAGGGCCATCCAGTATATTCAACCATTGCGTATTGCCGGACGAATCCACTTTCACCATATAAAATTCGTCCCTGCCATCGGGGTTATAAACCGTGTCGCTACCGAAAATAATATTGTACGAATTGTTAGCGTTGATCATATAAATATTCGATGCTGCATCGCTGGCAATTGGCCCCGAACCATACGCAAAACCATTGGGGTTGCTGCTGTTGCCATTAAGTATCCATTTTATATTTCCCTGGCCGTCGTACCTGGCAATAAAGGCCCCGGGTTGGCCACTTAGGGTGTCGTTGCCTAAAACCACGTATTGCAACTGCACGTTATAATGGCCGCTAACATATACATTACCCTGCGGGTCGGCACACATCCCGCTCGACCAAATACCCTGCCCCGAAGTTTCAGCCCACATCACATTGCCCGAAGAATCATATTTAGCAATAAAATAATTGTCAATAATATGGGTACTTGCCACACCGTGCAGCGTATATGTCCCGAAAGTGACAATGCTGTCGCTAAAAGCACCGGTGATATACAAATTGCCTGCGGCATCCGTTGCAATGCCCGCCACGTTTACCCAATAAGGACTCCTGGTGCCCGAAACAGCACGTGCCCATCGCACCTGGCCCGTTACATCATACTTTACAATATATAGGTTGGTTGCGCCATTGGCCGCGGTAAGGGTGTCGCTTCCAAAAATGGCCGGGCTGCCGGTAAAACTTCCTGCCACATAAAAGCAATTGTTTACCACCGGGCTAATGCACAACGGAAAACTGGAATAGGCCGAATCCATTCCCTGTTTTATCCATTGCCACTGACCGGGCCTTGCAGAGCAAAGACACGCCATAAAAACAAAAAATGAAATAAAGTATACTTTCAGGTTACTCATAATTACAATTTATTTAGGATATATAAATATAGAAATGTTTTTCATACCTCGGTCAAGGGTGCCGGTATCTACTTTTTCATTCATAGCGGCCAATATATATTTTTATGAAGTAAGTTTGGCCCACAACCACCATCTACAATATCCCCCACATGGGGGATACCCAGCCCGCGCGGTCTATCCTACCTTTATCCCATAAAGAGTTATAACACTTTAAAAATAAAGCCATATATGAAAAACCTGTTTACACTATTTGCCGCTCTATGTTTTACATGCCTTGCGGCTCACGCGCAATCAAGCGAAACGGAACCCAATGATTCCTTACAGGTGGCTAATCCTTTGGCCGCCGGCACTACTATATCGGGGCAAAGTTGCGTGTTCACCGACCAGGATTGGTATAGGATTATTTTGCCTAACGACGGCATATTGGTAGTGTACACCACAGCCTCCATACCCGACGCCACTGAACCGGGGCAAGGGCAGCTTAATATTTCACTATTTTCAAAAACGGGTGCGCCGTTTTATGGTTATACTGTTCGCACGGGTGTTAGCGGTTCGGCATTAAGCGATACACTTACCTTTTGCTGCATGGCCGCAGATACTTTTTATTTACAGGCCTACCGTGGCTGGGCCTTTAATCTTTGCTGGAACTACACCCTTAACTGGACCGTAGCTTTGCCAAGCTTTACCAACGATGCCGAACCGGACCAGGCACCATTGCTTGCTGTACCGATGCCGTATAATACCAATGTTGAAGGCCATTTGGGTTTTCAAAACCAACCCGGTGGCGGTGCCGAGGATAACAATGATTTTTTTGCCATAGTTCCACCTACCGATGGTGTTTTGAAAGTAAATGTAAGTGTAGAGGCCGAAGCCGGCGCCAACGCCCCATTTAATGTATCGCTTTTTGATAATGTGGGTGGTAACCTATCGGATATGTCTATAATGCCGGGTTCATATCCTTTGCCATTTGACACTACGCTTTACTGGAGTTGCTTAACCGGTGGCGATACGATGCACTTAAGACCCTCCCTGAGTGTTTACGGTGAACTGGGCTTCGCTTATAAAATGAGTTACACCATGCTGGCCCCGGTGTTTGGCAATGATGTAGAACCAAACAACACTATGGGCACTGCACAAGTGGTTGACCCTAACCAACCCATTGAAGGGCACGAGTATTTTTATAACGAAAGCAATGAAGATTATTTTAAATTCTATAAGCCCGATACAGGATTTTTTCAATTGATTATGCAGGCGGAAACCTATGCCGCTTCTACCAATACCCCCATGTACTTATATCTTCTCGACACCATTGGAAATACCATTAGTGCCATATATCCTACCATAGGTGTAAATTCGCACCCGCTCAGCGATACAATGTATGTGGCCACACTTGCCGCAGGTTATTATTATCTTAAACCGGGTAATGCTTATTTCGGCGCTCCGTGCACTTCATACAGGTTGGACATTACCACCCCCACTATTACAGGTATCAATCCGGTGGCTCAAAGTCAAACGCTGCGCGTGTTTCCAAATCCATCATCCGATTTATTTACGGTTGATTTTGGCGAGGTCCGTAATACCAGCATAGGCATTTATAACTCGGTTGGCCAGCTGGTTGAAACCATGCTTCAAAACAACGAACGGTATGTGGCCTTAGGCAATAAACTATCTACCGGACTTTACCTATTAAAAGCTGTTGATAGCACTGGCAATATTGTTTTACAGGGCAAACTGATAAAAACAAAATAATTCCATCGCGATAACCAGCTTAAGGTTGCAGAGTACTTTTATTTTGCAGCCAAAGCCGGTTTATCAGGCGCCGGAACATTATTTTTTATTGCAGGGATAGATTGAAGGTAAGCGAATATAGCTTTCAGCTCGCTGTCTTTCATGTTGCGGTACATTTGCCATGGCATAGGTGGCAACAGGTCTCTGCTCGATTCCATTCCTTTAAACTTTCCCATTTTAATGGCATACATAAAAGTGGTTTCATCCCAGTTGGCAAGACCCGTAGCATCGGGTGTAAGGTTAGCCGTGTAGGAAGTTCCCCAGGGACCTGTCCACGAGGTTAAATCATTGGTACTGATAACATGTTTGGTTTCCATTTCTTTCCGGTTAACATCGGCACATGGCATTTCGGATGGATGGCCTGACAACATGCGCGAGCTATCCAGTTCCATTCCATGTGGTCCCATTTTTTTGGGCGTATGGCAATCATTGCATCCGCAAATAGTAACCAGGTGTTCGCCATATTTTACCTGGCTTTCGTAACCACCAAAATCGGGCTTAGCCAACGATGCATCCAGCACCTGGCCTGGAACAGGGTTTTGATTACAGGAAGTAAAAAAAAGGGGAGCAGAAATACACAGAAAAAACACAGGAAGTAAAATGTTTTTCATAAAAGGGTTTAGGGTTAACTGAGGTTTCATCAATATTAAAATTAAAAAAATATTTACTTTCCGCGGTATATAAAATAATGGCGCCCGTTGTTAGCAGGCGCCATTATTAAAATTGCTTGCACATTTACCCGGCAAAACTTACTTCAGGTACTCCTA
>JAQBNQ010000513.1 GCA_028288545.1 Bacteroidota bacterium | reverse complement strand
TCATCCAAAATTGCCTGACCAATGCCTGTATTCAAAGTATCGCAGCCGCTACCAATTAGAGGGCCTAATTTATAATTTATCATATTGGGTAAACAGGCCGAATTTAGGCTTAGTGTTGGCTGTCCTTCATAGACAAATCCGCAGCTATCCCCTTTTTCATTTGGTTGGTTAATTACATGTAGAAATTTGAAGCCACCATTCCAAGTACTTCCATAAAGTTTACCATTCGGGGCCAGTTGTATCATATCAATTTGAACGTGATCTCCACTGTCTGCTCGATATAATTCAACAGAGTCCTGAATATTAGCAGACCAAAGATCGTACTGGTTAAGATTCAACCGGTCACTAACATATACAAACCGGCCATTTGGAGAGAATTCTACAGAAACGCAGCCTGTTGTAGAGTGGTGAACGGGCTTCCGTGGAAGCCTCATTGTACATTGTTAGCGCATTACTGAGTTCACCTGTACAGCGATTAAAATCCATCACTGCAACCAATCCTTCAATCGCCCCGGTTACGAATTTACTTCCATCCTCCGAAAACTTACTGCAGGAGTAGTCATAAGGTGAGGAGTAATTTGGTCCAATGGATTGTATGAAAGGTCCAAGTATCGTATCCGGGGTAAGCAGGAATTTGAAATAAGTATTGCTGTTATGACACCCCTTTATTATCCAATAGTCCCGGCCATTTGCATGTTTGCATCCCGTTATTCCACCTTCGGTAAAGATCCCTTTGCAAAAAGGAATATTTTTTTCCAATACGGTTCCATAACCGTTTGAGCCATCGATCAAAGTATAATATAAGGTTCCTGGTCTCCCTTCATTTAGGGTATCGTCTGACATATGTAAAAGGTAGTATAAATTGGGCTTTCCGGGTGCAGGTATGAATAATGCCGCCTGTGCACTATTCAAGCCTTCATTTGCATACATATCGCTGTAAGGACACGGGCTCAATCCGTTTCCATTGCTTAAAGAATCACCATTTTTATCATATAGATTAATGCCATTAGTTATTAAGAGAAGATTGCCGCTGGAGTCACAAATATTGGCATTCGTAAGGATAACGCTGAAAATATCGCTGATCGAATGATTCGTAATTGTATTGTTCCCAAAGTCAATGGTTGAGGGCAAAGGTCCAAGCACCCATTGGGCATCGTACATTTGCGATTGCCCGGGAGTATAAAGAAAAACTGCGCACCATACCAGGAAAATCTTTTTCATCTTATAATAAACATGTTACTTTATATAGAATGGCCACGCTGCTACAAAGCCTTTGTCAAATGTAGGGGGCAAAAAAGGCATCTAATAAATTGCTAAAACACTAACCAAACGCCAGGATAGGTTCGCATCAATTAATAGTTTTACGCTCACGCCGCAGAAAGTTTAGTGAGCATTTCGCGGTAAGCAGCAAATGCAAGCGCAGCACGGATATGCTCTTCTTTTAAGGAAGGGAAATCCGTAAGTATTTCTTCTATACTCATACCAGAAGCAAGCCATTGAAGAATATCAAGAACTGCGATGCGCGTGTTTTTTATGCAGGGTTTACCAAACCGGATGGCCGGATCAATTGATATATACTGGAGAAACTCATTCATGGCAGTGTTTTGTTATGATAAAGGTAAATAAAAATTTTCACCTGTCGTTTCGTACATCCAAACAGATACTGGATTAAACCCAATTATTTTAAAGCGGGTGACATATTCTTCTTATCCAAAAAACCATAGAAGGCGAGGGAAACACCGATGCGTGTTGTAGGGTATTGCGTTTGATAACCGGTGGCGGTTATGTATAGGGCAGGTTCGAGGGACATGTGAGGGCTGATAAAATAGGCTAGTCCTACGCTGCCGCCCACTACAAAGCCTTCCAGGGCCTGGCTAGGGCCGGTGTTGGTTTCGGTTCTTATACCGGTTGTAATGAGGTAAGCCGTGTTAGCAGAGATAACCGCTTTCAATCCTTTTTTACCGATGTAATATTTAAGCAGCGGGCCAAGGCTGGTATTGAAGCTATTGGTTTCCTTAGCCACATTTGTAGTGGCATTAATAGTATGCGAACCGCTGACACCGAATGAAAAATTTGCCCCGATAGCAAAATTCTGAATTGCGAAAATTGCCAGGGTGGGTTGCACGGCCACATTGAAACTGCGCGTTGTGTAGTTAAATGCTAAGCTGGCATCGCCGCTACCACCTATAAGGTAGTTTCCTTTTTCGGTTTGGGCGGATAGAGTTGAAAGGAGCATTGAAAATGCTACTAACAGAATAAATTTAAACCGGTTTGCTGGCATGAGGTGCGAAGGTAATAAAATGTCCTCACCCCTCTGCCTTTGGCATCTCCCCTCTCCATCGAAAGCAAGCTACGCAAGCATACGATAGAGAAGGGAGACCCTAATAATTGAACGGGGCGTATTTGGGTATTGTTTAGCCACCGCATTTTAGCGGCACCTTGTTTGTTGGATAATTATGGGGAGAAGAATGCCAGGTTAATTTTAAGAGTAACTGATTAGGCTTGGTACAGGCCTCACCCCTCTGCCTTTGGCATCTCCCCTCCATCGAAAGCAAGCTACGCAAGCATACGATAGAGAAGGGAGACTCTAATAATTGAACCAAGCGTATTTTAATATCGCTGCAGCCATCCTTGTGCGGGGATTGTAGCTTATCTCCATTTTCGCGGCATCGTGTTTGTTGAATAATGATAGTTGTGAAATTTTTTTCGGTGAAAATTTGGGAAACCGATTAGTTGCGCATATATTTGCAACCGATTGGTTTCGTATTAAAACAATAAAAACGTGCGCAGGGATATTTTTCAGGCAATAGCAGACCCCACAAGAAGGGCCATTATAGGTTTAATTGTTGTGCAGGCAATGACCCCCAATGCTCTTGCTGCAGAATTTGATGCAACTCGGCAGGCAATTTCAAAGCACATTAAAATATTAAACGAATGCGGCCTTATTACAACCAAGCAGGTTGGCAGGGAGCGTTATTATCAAATCAATCCAAATAAATTGAAGGAAGTGGAAGAATGGCTCGTGCCTTTCAGGAAATTGTGGGAAGGCCGTTTTGACAATTTGGATAAGGTGCTCAATCAATTAAAATCAAAATAATATGGCAAACAACAATCAAACACAAATCGTAAAAGATCTGCCTGGCAAAAAAATTACAGTAACAAGAAAG
>JAQBNQ010000536.1 GCA_028288545.1 Bacteroidota bacterium | reverse complement strand
CGCTTGAAGTAGTTTTAAATATGGCTCCCGAAAGAAATGTGCCTCCCAGAACAATAGCCTCTATTTCGCTTTTCAAAAAATAAACCGGTTATGAAAAAGCTCCTTTTGCAAATCGTTTTATTCTTTAGCCTTCCGGTTTTGGCGGGTGCTCAAAATGTTTGCAGTGGCCTTGATGGCGTTGATATTTACAGGAATAACAAACTTGCGGCTACCTGGACACCTGCTGAGGTTCCGGTTTTACGCTCTGCATATACAAAGCCTGATACGCTGATGTTTCATGCATGGACCGCTCTTGAAAGTTTAAAGAACGCCACAGTAGATGTAAAGGATAATACCGGTGCTATTATGGGTCATATTTATGGCAGCAACAACACCGGGTACGAGGCCAACTTTACTTACATTTTAAATGGGGATGTATTGGATGACCCGAAAGTGAAAAGCCTGGATGTATTTTTCAATATCACCTGCGAACGGGATATTCAGCCGGTTCAGATAGCCATTATTATATTGCATGTAAAATAGTTGCCTGTTGTTAGTTGCCAGTTGCCAGTTGTTAGAAGATTGATCCTTTCATTTGCATTTATCTCCCCGTTTTAGGAGAGGCTATGAGTTAAAACAGAAGAAATAAAGCGAATACAGCTTTGCAAACAATATTTTATTTAACGAACGTTTAAGAAGTTCAAAAGCTACTAATGGGTGTTTTTAATCATTGCCGGTTTGCTTCTCTCCTATCTTTATCCTTGCTTTTTCTTTTTTCATGCAAACACTCAGCCGCGCCAAATCCATTAGCCGATCTGCCTGATGAATCATTGTTGTCCATCCCAACTTACGATGGTTCGGGTCAAGGAGTACATCCGGACATTTTATACCTGGACCCTCCCTTGAATGGTAAGCGCTTTATGATGGCTTTTACGCCCTACCCATATTACAACGACAAGCTGGAAAACCCGTCTGTTCTGCTAAGCACAAACGGCGTTGATTTTGCCGAACCTGTAGCTGGAGAAAATCCAATTGTACCAGCCCCACCCTACGACCATAATGATGATCCTGATATTCTATATGACCGCCATCGCGGATTGTACTACCTGCATTATCTGCAAACCATGCGCCCCGATTCGGAGAATGTAATAAGGCTTGAAAGCAGGGATGGCATTACATGGAAACCATTTTACGCAGTGCATTTCGACTTAAAAAAAGGTGACCCTTTCATTGTTTCGCCATCTACAGTTTTGGATAATAACGGCAGTTCGTACCGGATGTATTATGTGGTATTGGGCAGCGTTTTTAAAATTCAATGTATTACCAGCGTGGATGGACTAACCTGGGATAAAAGAAATGCTATTGATGTTAATTACCATTTACCGGC
Organism: Bacteroidota bacterium; assembly: GCA_028288545.1. GTDB lineage: Bacteria > Bacteroidota > Bacteroidia > Chitinophagales > LD1 > Bog-950. Next base: position 5,173 of record JAQBNQ010000536.1, on the reverse strand, counting down.
TCCCATGGTTCCCTGGCATTTAGATGTGTTCCGACACGGAGAAGAATTTGTAATGCTTTGCAGTTGCCATGATCCGCAGGATGATTTTCAACATCAAAAACTAATGCTTGCTACCAGTAAAGACGGCATCAACTGGGATTTTAAACAAAAGCCGCTGATAGAGAGCGATCCTAATTTCCATCAGTGCTTATCCATTTACCGTAGCACGGGTTTGATATTTGATAATACGCTGGCTGTTTGGTATTCGATGGATGATGTGAACGGGGTTTGGAAAATTGGAGTGAAGAAGTTTGCAATGGACACCTTATGATTTCGAATTGCGAATATCGGATGGAGGATTGAACGCAATGTATTTCAATTCGAAATTCGAAATCTCCAATTCGACATCCATCTATCCTCTGAGCAAAGTAATTTCTGTTACCTCTGGTAAAATTCCTACGCGGCCGGGATATCCTAAAAAGCCAAAACCGCGATTTACATAAATGCGCTGTTTGCCTTCTTCATAAAGTCCGGCCCATTGCTTGTACATATACTCAGAAGGACTCCACTTCATCCATTTGTTTTCAATACCAAACTGGGCACCGTGTGTGTGGCCGCTAAGCATTAGATCGATCTCGGGATATTTAGGACGAACTTCCGCATCCCAGTGCGAAGGGTCGTGGCTCATCAACAGTTTAAAAGGAATCTCCTCTGTGCCCGGGTAAGCCAGATCCATTTTGCCATATTTTTTAAAATGCTTACCGCCATAATTTTCGATCCCTATAATGGCAATTTTCTGGCCATCGCGCTCTAAAATTACGTTTTCGTTCATTAACAATCGCCAACCAAGTGCTTTATGAACACCTTTGAATTTTTCGAAATTGGCTTCCTTTTCTGCTTCAGAATCCCATGGCACATAATCGCCGTAGTCGTGATTTCCGGTGGTGGAAAGTACTCCGTGTTTTGCCCTTAGCTTGTCAAACACATGCATGTAAGGTTCCATTTCTTCGGCACGGTCATTTACCAGGTCGCCGGTAAACAAAATAATGTCGGCGTCCATCTTGTTTATCTTCTCCACCGCCTCAATTAATGGCTGGGTTTGCGTAAAACTGCCTGAGTGAATATCCGATAATTGGATAATGCGGAAACCATGGAAAGCCTCGGGAAGGTTTGGAAATTTTATGGCCACCTTTCGGTATTTGTAATTGTAAGCATTGGCAACCACACCATACACCAGGGTACCGGCAGGGATGGCGGCTATAATAAGCGCCATACGGCTTAAAAACTGGCTCCGGGTAATTCCACCTACTGCGGCAGGTGCTGCCGAAACTTTCGCCGCTATAAATCTTACCAGGCGAACCAGGTCCTCAGGAAAAAGGAATAACAGCGTAACTATTTTTGATAAAAAGATAATGACAAAGAAAAGAGCAAGGTAAACACCTATATTTCTTGGAATAACCTTATACAGGACAGGCCTGTACGACATAAAAAGGATGAGAAAGGCCGCAGTAAGGCCCCAATACACCCACCGGGCAGTAGAAACACTTGAAGGATTTATAGCCGTTTTTATAGCTTGCCAGCCATAAAACTCGATGGCTGCATAAATTAAAATTCCGATAGTGAATGATACAATAGGTGGCATTTTCTTAAATCGCTTTTAGTAAACACGAACAAGTCGCGAAAATATTTGAATTTTGAAGTCCAAATCTCCTAATAACGACAAGATGCAACGAAATTTGTTCACAAGCCTCGCCATTTTATTTCTGTTAACACAAAACCTTTTTTCGCAGTCGCTGATAGAGCAAAAGAAGGAATACACCAGGACCGACTCTCTGCGTGGTGGCTTGCGAGCTGAGCGCACCTGCTTTGATGTTACTTTTTATGAATTGAATATTAAGGTAGATACCGACAAGCGCTCCATTGCGGGCAGCAATAAAATAAGATTTAATACCGTGCATGATTTCAGCACTTTACAAATAGACCTGTACCAGAATCTTAAAGTAAACAGCATTACTAAAGATGGAAAAGAGTTAAAATACAGAAGAGAGTTTAACGCCATTTTTGTTGATATGCCCGAAATGAAAAAAGGCAGCACCGGCGAACTGATTGTAAATTATGAGGGTAAACCCACAGAAGCTATCCGCCCACCGTGGGACGGAGGCTTTACATGGAGCAAGGATAACAACGGCAAATTATGGATGGGCGTTTCGTGCGAGGGAATGGGTGCCAGCTTATGGTGGCCCTGCAAAGATTACCTGGGCGATGAACCGGATAGCATGAGAATTATCTGCACCATTCCCAACGGATTAAAATGCGTTTCAAACGGAGTGGAAGAAAGAGAAGTTGCCAATGATTCAACCACTACCTTTTACTGGAAGGTTAGTTACCCTATCAACAACTATAATGTTACGCTGAACATTGCAGACTATGCACATTTTTCAGACGAGTACATTGCTGATGATGGAAGTAAACTGGCACTTGATTATTATGTACTTCCTTATAACCTGGATAAAGCCAAACTGCAGTTTATGCAGGTTAAACCAATGCTCAAATGTTATGAAAAATATTTAGGCAAGTACCCTTTCTGGAACGATGGTTACGCTCTCGTAGAAACTCCATATGTTGGTATGGAACACCAGGGCGCTATTGCTTATGGCAACAATTACAAGACCGGTTACTCGGGTCGCGACTATTCGCGCATCGGGCTTGATTTTGATTATATCATTATTCACGAAAGTGCGCATGAATGGTGGGGCAACTCCGTATCGTGCAGCGACCTTGCGGATATGTGGATACATGAAGGCTTTGCTACTTACACCGAAGCGATATATGTTGAGTGCCAGTTTGGAAGCGATACCGCTTTAAAATACATTAACGCGAAAAGATCGGGCGTGGGTAATAAAGGAACCGTTGTAGGTATATACGGCGTAAACGAAGAAGGTAGCGGAGATATGTACAGCAAAGGAATGTTGTTTCTGCACACGCTGCGCCACATAGTTAACAACGATAAAATGTGGTGGAGTACCATTAAGGGAATGTGCGATACTACCTTTAAGTTTAAAAACATCGGGTACGATGATGTAGTTAACTACTTCAACAAAAAAACAAAGAGAGACCTCTCTCCCATTTTTGACCAATACCTTCGTCATAAAAAAATACCGGTGCTTCAGTATAGCCTGAAAAAGATTGCAGGTGATCATTATGAATTCTCCTATCGCTGGGAAACCGATGAGAAATATTTCTCTATGCCTTTCTTCGTTGCTACCGGCGATAAGGAAGATAAAATATTTACCGGCACCAATAACCTGCAAAGGGCCACCATTGTACTAAACAAGAAAAACGAACTTAACATACGCGACGACCTGGGATACTTTGATATTCAAAAAGAATAATTGCATTTTACCCAACCCACAAATATTATGGCCACACACGAAACAGAATTGAAATGGATAGATGATATGAAATTTGATGTTTATCAAAACAGCAAAACCATACGCATCGATGCAAACCCGGATGAAGCGACAAGTACCGGTGTAAGACCAAAGGCACTGATATTATCTTCACTGGCCGGCTGTACAGCCATTGATGTGGTTGAACTTTTAAATAAAATGAGAGTACAGTTCTCTGACTTCAGTATTAAGGTTACCGGCGAACTAACCGAAGAACATCCAAGAACATACAAAACAGTAACCGCTACCTATGCACTTAAATTGCAGGACCCGGCCGAAAAAGACAAGGTGGAAAAAGCAGTTAAGCTTTCGCAGGAAAAATACTGTGGTGTAAGTGCTATGGTCCGCCAATTTGCCGACTTAAAGTATGAGATCGTTTACCTGCAGTAACAAATCCTGACTATTTTAGCCGCACTAAAACAAAACTATGTATTCAAATATACTCATCACCCACCGCATTGTTGTAACCATCTTTTTACTGCATTACGTAGTAAAATTTGTGCTGATGGCCTTTGGTAAAAAGGACCAGCTTATCAGCTATACTAAAATCACCCGTATTCCGGAAATGATAGTAAGTGTTCTGTTTTTGATTACCGGTGGCTGGATGCTGGTTAATACTGCTTCGCTGGGGGTGATAATGATAGTGAAACTTGTTTGTGTGTTTGCAGCTATTCCATTAGCAATTATTGGATTTAAGCGAAATAATAAAATGCTGGCAGCGCTTTCGGTTATACTGATAATATTGGCGTATGGCTTTGCGGAAATGAATAAGAAGGCCAAAGCGGGAGGTAAAGTTGATACCTCAACAATTGCTGCCGATCCGATGGCTGTTGGAAAAACAGTTTACTCTCAAAGTTGCATTAACTGCCACGGTGCCGATGGTAAACTGGGGCTTGGCGGAGCAAAAGATCTTTCCATTACACAACTTAGCCTTGATGAGCAAAAGGCCGTTATCCGCAAAGGAAAAAATGCCATGCCGGGTTATAAAGACCTTACGGACGACCAGGTAAACGGCGTAGTTGAATACCTGGGCACCCTAAGGCCACAGCATTAGACAAACGTTTGTTATGCGGCAAAAATTAAATCTCATTACCTTGGGAGTAGCAGACCTTGAAAGGTCGCTTAACTTTTACGAAAAAGGCCTTGGCTGGAAACGGGCCTCACCGGAAACAGAAGGAATCGCATTTTTTCCATTAGGAGGAATGGTGTTGTCGTTATACTCGCGTAAAGCCCTTGCAGAAGATGCAATGTTGAGCGAAGCCGGTTCGGGCTTTTCCGGAATTTCGCTTTCATATAATGCCAAAAGCGAACAGGAAGTTGATGACGTTTTAAGTGAAGTTGAAAAACTGGGCGCTACAATTGTAAAGCCCGCACAAAAAGTTTTTTGGGGAGGATACAGCGGGTACTTTAAAGACCCTGATGGACATTTGATTGAAGTTGCCTTTAACCCCTTTTGGCCGCTTGATGAAAACGATAATGTAAAATTATAGTTCTGTTTACCTGCCTTTTAATGGGGTATTAACCCCCAAACATGGGAAAAAATCCCCCGCGCTAACTCCCTGTATTAACATCTTAAATAATTGATTAACAGGTGTCTTAACTCCTTTGGCACATTAGTTGAATTTATCGTAAAAAAACTAAAGTGTTATGAAAAAGACTATAATGATATTAGGAGTTGCAGGCTTGTTAAGCCTGGCTTCTTGTAAAAAAGACTGGAGTTGTTTATGTACCGATCAAAACGGTAA
>JAQBNQ010000495.1 GCA_028288545.1 Bacteroidota bacterium | reverse complement strand
TCGCAATACGGTATTCATAGGATAGAAATACGCGGAGAAGTAATTATCCGTAAAGATGTTTTTGAAAAATTAAATGCCGGCCGCAAGCTAAGGGGCGAAAAGCTTTTTCAAAATTCACGTAACACGGCCTCGGGTTCATTAAGATTGAAAGACCCTAACGAAGTAGCTCCCCGCGGGTTGGAAGCTGTTTTATATCACGTCAGCTTTGCAGAGGACAAAGAAGGCCGCAACCTGCTTTTAAATGGATGGCAAACGCATTTCGAAACCATTGAAATGCTTTATAAGTGCGGATTTAAAACGCCCATTAAGGAGTTAAAAGTTTGCAAGGGAGCCGACGAGGTTTTTGATTTTATCAACCTTTGGGAAAACCTCCGTCACGAGTTTAGTATTGAAACCGACGGAATGGTTATTAAGGTTAATAACCTTAAGCTGCAGCAAAAATGTGGTACCACTTCGCATCACCCGCGCTGGGCTATTGCTTATAAATTTCAGGCCAAGCAAGCCCAATCAAAATTATTGAAGGTAGACTTCCAGGTGGGAAGAACGGGGGCCGTAACGCCTGTTGCAAAAATTGAACCGGTGGCACTGGCCGGGGTTACCATTGCCTCCATCTCGTTGCACAACGAGGAATTTATCACCGAAAAGGATATTCATATCGGTGACACCGTTATTGTTGAAAGAGCGGGCGAAGTGATCCCTTATATTATTGGTGTAGTACCCGATCTGCGTGATGGAAAGGAACAAAAGATAGATTTCCCTAAACACTGTCCTTCATGCGGTGCAGATTTGATCAAACCCGAGGAAGAATCTATCTGGCGCTGCGACAACGCCGATTGCCCCGCACAAACGGAGGAACGCGCCATACATTTCGTTTCTAAAGATGCTATGGATATTGATGGATTAGGCAGAAGCATTGTGATTGATTTTATACAACGGGGTTACCTTAAAACGGTGGAGGATATTTACCGTCTTCCTTATGAGGACATATTTAAATTGGAAGGCTGGGGAGAGCGATCCGTTGAAAAACTGGAGGAAGGAATCGAAGACTCAAAGAACAGGCCTATTTGGCGCTTAATAAATGCCTTTGGAATAAGGCACGTAGGCGTTTCTACATCCAAAGATCTCGCGTCGCACATAAAGGGTGTTTTGGGTCTGAAAGACTATTCAATTGACGATTTGGCTAATATTGAAGGCATTGGACCCAAAGTAGCTAAAAGCATTTACGAGTTTTTTCATACCGACGGCAATATCCATCTTATTGAAACCCTTCAGGGCTTTGGGGTAAACGTTTTAAACAGACCCGAGGACTCTCTTGCTAAAAACAACAAACTGGAGGCCAAAACATTTTTATTTACCGGAACACTGCAAAAATTTAATCGCGATCGTGCCAAACAAATGGTGGAAGAAAACGGCGGCAAACTTTTGAGCAGCGTTAGCACTAACCTTAACTATTTGGTAGTAGGTGAAGACGCTGGTAGCAAATTGGCCAAAGCAAAAAAAATACCTACCATCCAGGTGTTAACAGAGGATGAGTTTTTGGAGATGGTAGCTGAGAAATAAGACCCAATCGTCTATACCAAAGTCCACTCACAACATTCATGTTTATTTCAAAATCGCGCCTTTTTCATTCCCGTAAGTCTGCTGGCTTATTTTCATACCATGATCTATGAATTCCTGACCCCTGTTGAAAGAGACACGATTTTAGAAGGCACCGAACTGCACCCCGGCCAAATAGGCAACTACATTTTTATGTATGGCGGCACTGAGGTTGACCTCAATGATTTTAATGTTGCCTTTATAGGTATCTGCGAGGACAGGGGCTCCAGGACCAACACCGGTTCAGCCAAAGCGCCCGATCAGGTACGTAAAGAGTTTTACAAACTTTTTATGCCCCCTATCGAAAAGGAATTCCGTTTTATTGACTTAGGGAATGTAGCACAGGGGGAAACTCCACGCGACACCTATTTTGCCCTTTCGTCCGTTGTGCTTGAGTTGTTAACCCACAAGGTTATTCCAATTATTGTGGGCGGCAGTCATGACCTTACCTTCGGCCAATACCTCGGCTATAAAAACCTACAGACCCTCATAAACGTGGTATTGTTGGACGAGCGGATTGATATGATTGATAACGCTGCCAAGCAAATAGATTCGGCCGGCTTTTTGATGAATATTTTGACCCATACCCCCAATTATTTGTTTAACTATAGCCACGTCGGTTATCAGACATACCTGAACGATGCTAAGGCGGTTGAAATACTGGAAGGTTTGAATTTTGACTGCCACCGCCTGGGCCTTATCCGCGCCAATCTTGAACAAACGGAACCTATTTTACGCGATGCCGATATGCTGAGCATAGATGTATCCTGTATCCGCCAGGCCGATGCCCCGGCCCACGCCCAGGCATCTCCAAATGGTTTTAGCGGTGAAGAACTTTGCCAGATAACCCGATATGCGGGTTTGAGTGATAAACTTACATCCCTGGGTATTTATGAGATAAATCCAGGCTACGATAACAACCATCAAACAGCGCAACTGGCGGCACAAATGATCTGGTATTTTATTGAAGGTTATTACAGCCGCGTTGGTGATTATCCTTTAACGCTTGATGACCATTTAAAATTTACCGTTCACTTAGAAGAAACCGACCACGAACTGATCTTCTGGAAAAGCAAAAAAACCGAACGTTGGTGGATGGAACTGCCATTTGGCGATAAAGAAAAATACGGTCGGCATCAATTAGTACCCTGCAGTTTCGATGACTACGAACGTGCCTGCGAGCAAGAATTACCGGATCGCTGGATGAAGGCCTATACTAAACTGGTTTAATGTCTGCGGTATATAGGAAATAATCATCCGGGTTTTGCGTTAGTGTATTCATCGTCTTCCATGTCAAAAGGAAAAGTTTTATTGGTCGCCCTTTTAATTGCTGTAGCGGTTAGTGGAGTTGCTATTTATTTTTGTAACAAGGCGGTGAACGAAGCGTCTGGCGGCAAACTCTACTCTGATCCGAAGGCCATTCCTTATAATAAGGTTGGACTTTTGCTGGGCACCTCTAAACTGTTGGCTGATGGACGCGACAATCCTTATTACGTTCACAGAATTACTGCTACGGTTCAACTGATTAAAGAAGGGAAAATAAAATATGTGATAGTGAGCGGTGATAACAGCCGTAAAAACTATAATGAACCTGAAGAAATGAGAGATGACCTGATAAAGCAGGGGGTGGATTCAACGGTTATCTATTTGGATTATGCCGGCTTCAGGACTTTTGATTCAATGGTGCGGTTAAGGGAAATATTCAGCCAGGATTCCTGCACTATTATCTCGCAGGAATTCCATAATGAGCGGGCACTTTACATCGCTTCACGCGAGGGAATATCGGCTATTGGATTTAATGCAGCGGATGTTAAAGCCCGATATGGCGGTGAACATTTTCGCGAAAAATTTGCCCGCGTAAAGGTGTTTCTTGATTACATGTTTGGCAAAAAGCCCAAATTTTTAGGTCAGAAGGTTGCAATACCTGCCTAATTTGAGATCACAACTTTAAAAGCACTACAGTTATTAATTTGCAACACATACAATCCATCAGGTAGTTGTGGCAATTTAATCTGAGTATTGGTGGCAACTTTTGAGTTGTAAACAAGCTGGCCTAACGAATTATATAGTGCCGCATCAACGATTTGGTTATGCATCGCTGTATGAATATTTAAATATCCTGAAGCAGGATTCGGATAAACAGAATATTTCTGAACCGGCGCAGCTATTGTTTGAACCGAAGAAACAAATATTGAAGTATCAAACAAAACAGTTCCATGCCCGTTTGGTATCCATTGATTAGGATCAACTACCAGGCCTGTATCGGTATTAGAAACAGGGATATTGAAAGTGGTATTGTTCTGATCAATAAAAATCCGCACAACTGTATCTCCTGCGGCGCCAGGTATTTTTATTTCTAACGGAGTTTTAAATAATGGAGTGTTGGCAGAAG
>JAQBNQ010000477.1 GCA_028288545.1 Bacteroidota bacterium | reverse complement strand
ATTAAAGGAACGATTGAAAGTACGAGTAAGGAAATTGATATTTCGCTATTGCCGGCCGGAATGTATTTTATAAACGGAGTTAAGTTTGTTAAGGAGTAATTAAACATTTAATTCCCTGGTTTGCTTTTGTGCTTGCCACTCAAAGCTTATTGTAAATTTTTAGTAAGCGGCACTAAAGTCCTGGGTTGTTTTTATATACCTGTATCCGCCTTTATCGTGATTGTCAAAAATTGCGGCACAGCCTATGTACTGATATTTTTTATCCAATAGTATTTTGCGATGAGGTGGGGAGTCGTAAAAAGCCTTTACTATTTTTTCAGCCAATTGCTTGTAACTGATCCGGCACGGCATTTCGACATTGTTAAGGTCAATATTTTCTGCCGATGCGGATGAATTAACGCCAAATAACTTAATGCGATCCTCTGGCGAACGCAATTTGGGCGCCCGGTTATTAAAGTGGTCAAAGAAATTCCTTTGTATCATTTGCTGCGTGTGAACTACGGCGGCATCTCTTAGTTCAGCCGAGAATATAAATGATTTCAGGTTTTTACTTTCTCTTAACTTATTAGTAGCAAAAAAAATGGCTGCATTCATTAAATGCATATCGTAGTTATTGGGGGCTATTACCTGATCTGCTTCTGCCAGTTTATAAAAGCTTTTCCATTCATTTTCTTCATACACTTTCTTTTTAAAGTATGACTCACGCTGGTATATTTCTATTTTACTCAAAAACTGCTCGCCACCATCAAACGCAAAAAGCGGCACAAGCAATAGAAAACAAAATATCTTTTTCACAGTAAAAGTTTAACGCTAATTTCACCTTAAACAATATACCATGAACGAGGATATATATCAACAAATACAGGATCTGCAAAAAGATGTGGAGCAGAAAAGGGAAAATATTCTGGCTTTGCGTAAGCAGTTGGAACTAGAGCCGGTAAGTGATTATACTCTTAAAAACCACGAGGGAAATGATGTTTTACTTTCTTCATTATTCGATGACCGCGACGAACTGTTAATCATTCATAACATGGGCAAAGGTTGTTCCTACTGCACTTTATGGGCCGACGGATTTAACGGTTTTTCCCTTCCCCTGGCTGATAGAATGCCTTTCGTTGTGATTTCGCCTGACGAGCCTAAAGTACAAAAGGAGTTTGCCGAAAGCCGTGGCTGGAAATTCAAAATGCTCTCGGCACACGATAGTACTTTTATAAAAGACATGGGATTTGAGCGCGAACCACGAAAGTTTTGGCCGGGAACTTCAGCGCTTATTCGCAAGGAAGGGAAGATATACCGGACAAGCTATGATTTCTTCGGTCCCGGCGACCCCTATTGTTCGGTTTGGCACTTTTTCGATTTGTTTCCTAAAGGAGTAAATGATTGGAAGCCAAAGTTTAATTACGCTTAATAATTTTCTAGCCCAACTACGTAACTCAATACATGTCCTTCAAAAAATTCGTATTGCACTTTTAGGCCGGTTAAATGCTCTGCTGCTTTTATTTCTGCGCTCAATTCTCCCCTATCCTGTAAATCAAAAGGGCTTATTAATAGTTGCGTGGTAAATTCAATTCCTCCTTTACCGTATAGCTTGTAGAGTGATTCTTTGGCACTCCAGTACAGAATTAGTTTCCGTGTTTTTTCCGCAGCATTAATGGCATCTATTTCATCGCTGCGTAAAAACTTAGGGGCAATACGTTCTACCTTCTCATTTACCGGTTCAAGGTCAATGCCTACAGCTTTAGTGTTACTCATCATTACTGCTGCAAATTGCGCCGAGTGTGAAATAGAAATATGATGAGCCGAATCCTTCAACCACGGTTTGCCCGATTCATCCTTCACTATTTCGGCATGGCTGCCTAAAATTTCGTTAGCCAGAAAACGGGTAGCAAACCATTGCAGCCTTTTATTTTCATTTTGAATTTCGGGTAGGTTACTGAATTTAGCCTGGAAGAAGGACATATCTTCCTCAATACGCCATATGGCGATATCGCAGTGCTCAAAAAATATTTTCTTATAAAGGGGCATTACCCTTCCAGGTTCAGTGTAAACGTAAATGTTCTGGAGTACATCCTTTGTATGGTTCTGGAGTATATCAAACCAGGGCTCGGTGCCAGCAAATTAACAACGCCACGACTGACCTTAAACTCCGGCGATAAAATGAAGTAAGGGAAATAGATCATAAACCCAATTCCTATTTCGGCGGACACATCGTTTTTGCCGATCTTAATAATATCATCTGCCTTGCGGGCCTTAACGTTCGATGCAAGGTCATAGTCATAGCGGATACCGGTTATGGCGTATATTCTAAAATCCTTAATAGGGTCCGATTTAAAACGAAGTGATAAAGGGAAGTCGAGATAAATGGAAGAAATGGTTTTAGTGATCTTTTGATGGTTCAGGTCCTCAAACTCTACTCCTTTATCCGAAAACGAAAGCGTTGGAATAAAACGTAAGTCAAAATATTTATGAAACTGGTAATTACCGATGATACCAAGGTTAAAACCGGGGCCAATGGTGGTTTTCATGTAACGGATAGAATCGTTTTGGGGCTGAACAGGCGTTTGTATCAGTTTAAAATCGCCCACGTTAAAACCCATAGCTATACCAAAGTATATCGAATTTTTACCTAACTCATTAACGTTAAATTGGGCCTTCAGGCTTACGCTTAACATCAATACCACCAATACGACTGAAATTCTTTTCATCTGTTATTTTTCCATGGTGTAAAACGCGCAAACTCCAAAAGTGAGGGGCTGCCATTTTACATTACGAAACCCAATATTCTCACAAATTTTTATGAACTCAAAACCCTGCGGAAAAGCCTTTACGGATTCGGGCAGGTAATTATATGCCCTTACATCCTTCGAAAACAGCCTTCCCACCATGGGTACAATATTGTTGAAGTATAAACCGTAAAGCGCCCTTATTATTGTGTTTGGGGGGCTGGAAGCCTCTAAAATGGCCACTTTACCCCCCGGCCTAAGCACCCTGTACATTTCTTTAAGACCTTCTTCAAGGTGCTCAAAATTCCGTACTCCAAAACCCACTGTTATAGCATCGTAACTATCATCCTTAAAAGGCATTAATTCAGAATCGCCCTTTACAAACTCAACAATATCAGACACGTTCTGCTTTTGGGCTTTTATTCTGCCGTAATTCATCATTCCTTCCGAAAGATCGAATCCGGTTACCTTTTGTGGATTTAAAACCAGGGCTTCAAATGCAAAATCGCCCGTACCCGAAGCCACATCCAATATCTTTTTAGGCTGAATAGTACCGATGTACTTAACTGCCTTTTTTCTCCAACGGATATCAACGCCCAGGGAAAGCAAGTGATTCAAAAAGTCGTAGCGGTGGGCAATGTTGTCAAACATCTCCTCCACCTGCTCCTTCTTGGTCCGCGAATCGTTATAAGGTGTTACTATCTTACTCAAAGCGCCGCAAAAATAACAGCTTAAAGTTGTTTATCGCCCTAAACCCCAAATTAGTTGCTAAAGCCGTTCAATAACCCAATAACCTAATAACCAATTAACCCAATAACCGAATAGCCTAAATAATCCCCCTCGCCTTA
>JAQBNQ010000463.1 GCA_028288545.1 Bacteroidota bacterium | reverse complement strand
GGGTTAATGGCAAATTCCTTTTCCATGTCCTGCCCGCTTAAAGAAATATTTGCAGGGAATCCTTTTGCCACAACATTTATTTCGCGCGAAATAGCATCGTTATATTTTTCGGACGAGAATTTGACCTCCAGTTTTCCTGCACCAATATCATTTAGTGCAACACATTCCAGGTAGACCACCTTTGAAGTATTAGGCTGCAGCGTTATTTCATTTTGTGTTGAAACCAATTGCAACTGTTTTGGAAGTGCAATTTGCAGCTTGCCATTAATTGCAGATTCAGTAGTGTTTTTCATAAACACAGGTATCATCATCTTATCGCCGCTTATCATTTCAGTAGGGATCTTTGCATCCATTGCAAAAGGCAGATTAGTTGAGAAATTGTACTCGCTCCTTCCAACAGATCCATCATCGCCAAATCCTTCTATTGTTGTTTTAAAGGAGGAGATAAGATCGTTAGTAACAAACTCAACTTTCGCTTTGCCATTGCGGTCAGTTTCAACATTGCCGTTCCAATAAACAGTGGAGGCAAAGTCGTTTCGATTGGTGTCGGCAGGTAAATATTTTTTTTGAGCAAACTGTTTTGCCCGATAGAGTATAGCCGGCTGCGTTTCGTTCTTTTGATCATACTTTCTAAATCCGGCTTCGCGAATATCGCCAACGTTTGTCCCTTCCAGATTTTCATCCGGTATTCTTTGCTCAATTACATCCGGTGCCTTAACGTTATCGGCAACATCTGCCGGCATTTCTGCTACGTCATCCATAGCCATTGGCGCGGCTTCCTCATCAGCCTCAACTTTCCCGGCCTTTGCTTTCTTTTGAGCCTTGACTTTATTCTTTTTATAAGACACAACACTTACACTTTGAAGTTCTGAGGTCCTTTGAACTTGCACTGACATTGCGTCGGCATGTTGCTGCATCTGCCTGTCGGCCTTAACATCTACCTGCGGCCCGGCAATAGCTTTTATTCTACCATTGCCATTGGCTGCAAATAGTGCATATGGCACACTGATCAATTCTGTAGTTCCGGTATTTTTGTAGTTAGTTCCTCCGGCGGGGTCAATTCCTACCTCCAGAAATTTTTCACCTTCAGCCCAGTTCTTTTTGTCAGGAGCATTTTTATCGCCAATGCTTAGAGTTATTAGTCCGAACTGGTTAGTTACGGCGGTGTTGGTTTCATCGTAAATTACTTTGCCGGTTGCGCTGCCTGCATGTACCCTAAAGTGCACGGCAACTTTTTGATTAGCAGTCAGGGGTTTTCCGCCTTCATCACGCACCACTGCCTGATAATTCATTTTATAAGGAGATTCATCACTGGTAAATGGAGCGGAAGCATTGTATAAATAGCAGTTGTGACCGCCGCCATATGAACTAACCCATTGTGATTGCTGACGGAAGTATGGGGCGATGAAAGTGAGATTGGCTCCTCCGGATGAAAGGTCAATTGCTCTTAAACTAAAATTGCCATTCTTATCAGTAATGGTTCCGGGACCATGATCATCTTGCTGCAATTTAACCACTGCTCCGGCAAGTGGCTTACGGGTATTGCCGTCATAAACCACCCCGGTTATCTCTGCCTTTTCGCCCTGGTATTTTGGTAAAATAAACTCTTCATTTATTACCTGTTTCCAGGTGTATCGTCTCCATCCGCTGGTCATCATTAGCAGGTCCAGGGCTTTATCGGCTTTGGGTTCTTTCGTGTCAAAATAAAAATTGGGCTCTTCAACTTTTTCTTTCAGATCAGGTTCCAGCAAAATTTTGGAGAGAATATTTCCCTGCTTATCATCAGCAAACGAAAGCAAATTATCATCCACTACCGCCAGCGAAAAGTTGCCTGGCATTGGCAGGCCCTTTTCGTCCGTTACCTTTATATTCATGGTAACTTTTTCGCGGGGTTGATATTGCTGCTGGTCTGTGCTAACAGTAATGTTCAATTGCTTTGCCTTATTGACAAAAGCAAGACGTTCGCATCTTTCAATTCCCCGGCTATCGAACACGGTAACCTGCGATACACCGATTGGAAAATCCTTTGTGTTGATGGTTAGCTTATTTTCACCCTGCAGCGCTTTAAATGCTCCTGAATAATAAATTTTTCCACGGGTTTGAGCCACCAACATCAGTTGCTCATTCTGCCAGCTGTTAACCGACAATTGCAGACCGTCTTTAACTTCATCAAGTTTCATTGCGTATCCTACTTTAAGTACTTCCGGCAAAGTATACTCATCAAAAATTTCGGTGGGTTTTATGATTCGGGCTTTATAAGTTTCATTTGCCTTGGGAGTAAACTCGACAGTTCCCATCCCAAAATGATAGCTGTTAAAGTGCGCAACAAAGGCTCCCTTGCTATCTACTATCATTCCTTCTACATCGGCAGGTTTATCAAACTCATTACTCGCTCTAAAAGCAACCCGGGCATTCATACCGGCAACCATATCGCCGCCCTCCGGAAAAAATTCCAGCTTAATTTTGTTCAATACAATAGGAATGCTGCGCGAAACCGATTCGGTACTTCCTTCAAATTCAATCATGGCGTTTACCGTTCCATCAATTGTATTGAGATCCTTAGGCAAATTAAATTTCAGGTTCACCTTGCCGTTGGCATCGGTGGAAACAGTATTGTTGCTTAGTTCCTGCCCTTCAAGATTAGCCGTAAACTTTACATTGGTATTGGCCAGGGGGCTGTTGGCGTTGGTATTCAATTCAAGCTTTGCAACTACTTCATCACCTCTTCCATAGGCTTTCTTTTCAAAGTCTATTTTCATTTTTAAGCGGGGCATTACTACACTTTGCACAGTAATATCTTTTTCAAAGCGATAAGTGGTGTCGTCATTTTTTTGCCACTCGGTGTAAGCTTTGATTTTATAAATACCACCGGGGTGCTCGCCCAGGTCAAAATCACCATTCGCGGCACCGTTTTTGGTTACTATCTTAATATGCTTTTCTGTTGTGCCTTTGGGAGTTATGAGTTCTACATGAATGATATCGGAATTATCGGACGGCTTAAGCGTTTCGCCATCTCTTACATAAGCTGTAAACCAAATTGTTTCACCGGGCTTATAAAAAGCTTTATCGGTTTGCAGATACACCCTGTCTTCGGGTATTTTAGCGTTAAATGTTTTAAATTTTTGTTTCAGCGCCTTTATAGATTCCGATTCGAATGTTTGGATGGTTGTATTTGACTGCAGGGCCAAAACGAAGACCAATAAGAGGAGTATAAAGGAACCGGTGGTTCCTATTCGTGCCAGGTGCTTGTTCATGGTTAGTAAATTTGGTTAGTGAATAAGAGATGTGTTTGCTTAACAATTTCCATAATTCAATCCCGGCAAAACATATTACTTCCTCTTAATTTATTGATGCGCAATAAGCTAAAACGAAACAATCAAACTCTTATTACTTCAAGCGGGGCAGGGTGCACCGGATAATAAAACCGGCCGATGTTGTCGCTTACAAGGCAACATAGCCTGCCCATTTTAGTAAACTCCATGATAAAAGCTGTTAACAGAATGGAGGCTATACCAATGGTAATTCCTAATTTAGTAGTGAATATAAACTGGCCTGTATTGCCAAAAACTGAGGCGTATAATCTCCTTACGGATGAAGAATTGGTGCAACGTTACCGTAACTCGCACGAAACAGCCTATATAGGCGAGTTATACCAGCGATATACCCACCTGGTATTTGGTGTTTGCATGAAATACCTGAAAGACGATGCCGGGGCTCAGGATGCCACCATGCAGGTGTTTGAAAAACTAATTACAGAGCTTAAAAAACATCACATTACTGCTTTTAAACCTTGGTTGCATATTGTTGTTAAGAATCATTGTATGATGCTGTTCCGTAAGGATAGTACGGAGGGTAAAAGGAAGCGGGATTTGAAACTGGATATGGGTGATGTTGTGGAAAACCCCGATGTAAATCATCTACAGGACGAACAAGACAAGGAATTTATGCTTACGCACCTGAAAGATGGTATTGATGAGTTAAAAGAAGAGCAAAGGATTTGTGTAGAATTGTTTTACCTTAAAAACAGCAGTTATAACGAAATTGCAGTAATAACAGGGTTTAGTATCAACGAGGTAAAAAGCTATATACAGAACGGAAAACGAAATTTGAAAAACTATATAACTGCAAAAAATGAGCAGGCCCAAAAAGGACATAACGAAACTCTCTGAGCAGAGCGTTGTAACTGAGGAAGCTTTAATGGCTTACCTTAACAACGACCTTAGCGCTGAGGAGAAACAGGAGTTGGAGAAACTTCTGAAGGATGATCCTTTTGCCCAGGACGCGCTGGAAGGCTTACAAAGTGCGCAAAATAATGCTGCTGTTTTATCTTCTATTTCTACCATCAACAAAAAAGTACGCGAACGCAGTGGACTTAAAGAACATACACGATCGTTAAACATACACTGGAGCAATTACGCATGGGCTGCAGTAGTTTTAGGCTTACTGATAGGTATTGGTTTTGTTATGATAGGTTACCTTGGCAAAACCAATAAAGACAATCTTGCCATGGCTGATAAGAAGAAAGTAACGATGACAGAGCAGCCCATATTGATTCAAGAGAAATCTGAGGACCTGGAAAGTAAACCGGAACTAAGGAACGCTGTTGCAGATTCTACTGTTTCGGGGCCAAAAGGTACTGTTTCGTTTGAATGGCAACAAAAAGCTAATGAAGGGGCCAATATTGCCAACGATGATAAAAAGCAGGTTTTAAGCCAACCATTTACTATAGCTAAAAAGGATGCTCAAAATGCTGGTACCGATGATTTAGCAAGGGCTAAATCTAATGGCAATATGGCTGCCGGCAGCACAATTACTTTGCAGGGCACTTCTCAGGGTTTGGTAAATACCAAATCTCCGGTAATGAATTCAACCATTGTGGCAAATAATGAAAACGGTTCCATTTTATCCAGCGACAAAAATGCTTACCATCCTGCCACCCTAAAAGAAGAAGCCCTAAACGACCGTGATAACTGGAAAGGTGATCCTAAAAGCGGTTATTACGGCAGAACAAGTGCTGATTCCATATCAGTGATTTCCGGTAACGCGACCAGGGTAGAATATGCGTCTTCCAAATCAAAAGCGGAGCGAAAGGAAGCCGACAAAATAGTGGATATGGACGAAGCCATGAAAAACTTCAACAACCGCGAATACGAAAAGGCCTCTACCGATTTTGATAAAATACTAAGTCATGACCCTGATAATGCCGATGCATTATACTACGGGGGCATTAGCGATTACATAGATGGAAAGTCAACCAAAAGCGAGAAAAATTTTGATAAGCTGATAAAAAAGGGATCAAAATTTGCCGATGGGGCGAAATGGTATAAGGCTAATATCCTTATCAAAAAAGGAGAGATAACCGCCGGCAAAAATCTACTGCAGGAACTTACCAGTACCAGCGGCTCGTACAAAGAGAGAGCTGTGAAAAAAATAGCCGAACTGGGTTTCTGACAATGATGCTAAAACTGAACCGGCCTTACTGGTTGAACTTTAGCTTTGTCCAGTAGATATATGTTTTACCAAATTGTCCTCGTATCCAATTCTTCTTATGGCCATGAATATTGCTGGAATAGTTCATTAGCAGGTAAGTGTCATTATCTAATTTTACCACACCCGGAAAGGAATTATCACCAGTGCTCGGAAAATCCGTTACCAGGTCAAGCGTTAACTTTTCTTTATTGAATTTAAATAGCGAGGTAACCTTGCGGGTAATGGAATAACGGATAAGGTTCCTGGCACGGCGTTGTTTTTCATTTTTCCGCACTTTTACCTTGTCCATATCTCCGTCTAAGTTTCTGCGCGATACAAGATAGACCTCGTCGTTATGATCAAACAAAAGTGCGCTATCGTACTTTGTTTTAACGCGGTTGGTTGTCCAAGTGCCAATCGCGGATTTATCCGCTTTGCAAACCAGTGCACCGGTGCCTTCTAATCTTACAGTTGCAAAAAGATTGCCTGCTTTGTCGAAGATAAATTCCCCTTCTTCAGCAGCTTCAATATCTACTTGTGGCTTTTCGCTCACTTTTATAAAGTCTCTTGCATTAGTGCTGTAAAACAAGCGCAGGTTGGCCTGATGCTTCGTATTGTATAGGTTTTTCCCATAGTAAGCCGAAAGAAAAAGTGTGTCATTTTTTAAACGCAACCTCCACGGCACAAAACCATCCATGTTAACCGATTCGGACTTAGACCACGTATGTTCGCCCGTGGTTATACTGCGTAAAATTAAGCGCGGGTCAAAGGTAAAAAGACTGGTGCCGGCAGTAAAACAGTAAAAATTAAGGGTGTCGTGATACACGGCAAACTTGGGTTCGCGCAAATCGCAGCCCAATTTTATTTCGGTTTCATACTCCCAGTTTTCCAGGTCCTTTGAGCTTACCACATACATCACAGTTTTGCGCGAAGCAAAGTGTGTGGGCGCCGTGCGAAATGCGAAGTAGTACCGGTCCTTATATTTTACTACGTCCAGGTTATTGTTGCTGCGTTGAATTTTACACTGCGGAGGTAATTTGCCTGAGGTAGTTATGTTTTTCCACTCATCAAATTTTACATTTTGTGCAAACGAATAGCCGGCAGCACTTATTGTAATTACTAAAAGAATAAGGGCTTTGGCCAAAATTTTATGCATGGAATTTTCTCTTCGGCCAAAAATAGGTTTCTTTTGAGCTATGCCGCAAATTACCTATAGCAGAAATGAAAAACTTAACACCATTTTACAGGACTGGAAAGGCAACCCGGTTATAAATGGAAAGTTCATAGATCCTAATACCCGGTTTACGGGAACCCTTTCAAGGGCCCTAAGATGGCAGCTTACAAGGAATGATAAAAAGGCCGAAAAAAAGAGCGAGACATGGAGATTGAAGGTGCATAAAAACACCAGCTTTTTGCAGGGAAATGAAGACAGGATAGTGTGGTTAGGCCATGCCAGTTTTTTCATGCAATTAGGTGGTGTGAGGATCATTATAGATCCCGTATTAGGGCGGATATCAGGTATTGTACCGCGCTATAGCGAATTACCCTGCAGCCCGGAAGATTTCGAAAACATAGACTATGTATTATTGTCTCACGCTCATCGCGACCACTGCGATTCGTCTTCGTTAAAAAAACTGTATCAGAAAAATAAATTTACGCTGTTGACCTCTCTTAAAACGGGCGAAATAGTTTCATCGTGGTTGCCAGGTTTAAATTATCAAGAGGCCGGCTGGTATCAGCAATACGATTTAAAAGAGAAAGATCTGCGCATTACCTTTTTGCCGACACAACATTGGAGTAACCGTTATGGCTGGGACATTAATAAAACTCTATGGGGAGCTTTTATGATTGAATCGGGGGGGCGGAAAATTTATTTTGGTGGCGATTCGGGATACTGCGGTTACCCAAAGCAGGCAGGAGAACTTTTTAAGGATATTGATATAGCCATGTTTGGCGTAGGTGCTTACTATCCGGCTTTTATGATGAAGGATGTTCATACCAGTCCACACGATGCGGTGAAGGCATTTCATGATATAAAAGCGAAAACATTTATCCCCATGCACTACGGCACTTTTGACCTTGCCGATGAACCCCTTGGAGAACCATACAGAATTTTGAAAAGTATGGAAGCCGAAAAACAAATAAACGGCGAGTTAAAAATGTTAGATGTAGGCGAATTGTTCGTATTGTAAACTCCCAAATTTTTTTACCGCAAAGTTCGCTAAGGTTACGCAAAGGCCGCAAAGTTAAAACCAGGGATAATTAAAGAAGCACTTTTATTACCTGCATTCTTTGCGACCTTTGCGAGTATTCCTTTGCGCTCTTTGCGGTTAAATGCATTTGCTTAAATTATCTCAAGATATCGCTTCAATTCCCAATCGGTAACCACCTTGGCAAATTGCTTCCATTCCCATTCGCGGGTTTGGGTAAAGTGCTGAACAAATTTTTCGCCGAACAATTCAGCGGCTATTTTGCTTTCTTTCATGGCTTGTGTAGCATCCCAAAGATTGCGCGGTAAACTGCCATTACTTAAATCGCGATAACCATTGCCCACTGTAGCGGGTTGTTTAAGTTTTAAACCTTTTTTAATTCCGTATAAACCTGCTGCAAGACAGGCGGCCATGGCCAGGTAAGGATTGCTGTCGCTGCCTACAATGCGGGTTTCTAAGCGCGTGGCTTTACTGCTGCCCGGTAAGGCCCGCAAGGCAACTGTGCGGTTATCAACTGCCCATGTAAGTGTAGTGGGCGCCCAGGCACCTTCCACTAATCTTTTATAAGAGTTGATAGTTGGTGCAATCATTGGCAATATAAAAGGCATACAATACAATTGCCCTGCTATATAGCTGCGAAATTTCTCGCTCATTTTATTTTTGTCCTTCTCATCGTAAAATACATTCTTCGATTTTTTATCCAACAATGATTGATGCACATGGCCGCTGCAGCCCGGTAAGTTTTCGTTGAACTTTGCCATAAACGTGGCAATGATTCCGTTGTGATAAGCAATTTCTTTTGTCCCTGTTTTAAAAAGCACAGCCCTGTCGGCCGCTTCCAAAACCCCCGAATATGTAATGGCGGCTTCATAAACACCAGGGCCTGTTTCAGTATGGAGTCCCTCCAATGGCACATTAAATTTTGTCATGCCGTCATACAAGGCCGTAAAAAAATCATTGCGATAGGTGCTACGTAAAATCGAATACCCAAACATACCCGGCGTTAGCGGGGTGAGCTTTGCAAAATTTTTATCGTGCAGCGACTGCGGAGTTTCGGCAAAATTAAACCACTCAAACTCCTGGCTAAAGTAGGGCGTGTAGCCGGCGCTTTCGGATTGAGCAACAATGCCTTTTAGTAATTGACGGGGACAAACATATAGGGGGCTCCCTTCATCAGTAATAAATTCACCCAAAAAGAAAGGCACGTCATTCTCCCAAGGAATTTTTCTAAAAGTACTAAGATCGACCCTTGCTTTGGCATCGGGATAACCCGAATGCCAACCGGTATAGCTGCCATTATCATACGCCACATCGCCTGCATCCCATCCAAAAACCACGTCGCAAAAACCCATGTTGCTCTCGGCAATGCCTAAAAATTTGTCAACGCTTACGTACTTACCCCGTAATATTCCGTCAATATCCGTAACGGCGAGTTTTACTTTTTTTGAAGGATGATTTTTTACGTATTCCAGTATCTGCTTGTTTGTCATGATATAGATTTGATGCTGTGATATTATGCTAATTATTTTGTTTGAACCGGCATCGGAAATGTTTTTGCAATTTTAAAAACTGCATATGCCAAAATCAAAAAGCCAAAGTAAATTAAAGCAAGCCTTGCGTTATAATAAGCCATTACAATTATCGAAAAAAGCGCGATGACCAGGGCAAGTACGGGGAACACCGGGTAAAGCGGAACCTTAAAAGGCCGTTCAAGATTGGGTTCCTTTCTGCGCAAAACAAGTAACGATACCATAGCAACAATATAAAGTGTAAGGGCTCCAAAACCAGAAATCCGTATCAGGTCATCGGTACTGATAAAGCACATGGCAATAACACCCACGGCCATATTGATCAATAATGCATT
>JAQBNQ010000422.1 GCA_028288545.1 Bacteroidota bacterium | reverse complement strand
TGGGTTTTCGTACTATGTGGCCAATTTCAGCAAACTCAACCTCATTTTCGGGTCAATTGGCACTATTATGTTGCTGATGATATGGCTAAACATAAATGCTTTTGTACTACTTATTGGGTATGAGATAAATGCCAGCATTTATTTCAACAAAGTGCACCGCAGCAAAGAATTGAGCAAAAAACTATTAAGCGAATAGCCCTGCCTGACAATTATAAAGGCGGTTTTCTCCTGTTATAGAAAAAAA
Organism: Bacteroidota bacterium; assembly: GCA_028288545.1. Classification (GTDB taxonomy): domain Bacteria; phylum Bacteroidota; class Bacteroidia; order Chitinophagales; family LD1; genus Bog-950. The sequence continues at coordinate 3,607 of JAQBNQ010000422.1, read as the reverse complement.
ACTTCACAGAATTTCATTAAGAACTATAATAGTTAAGTCAACTTTTTATTTTTGCCCCCGGAGAGATGGCAGAGCGGTTGATTGCAGCTGTCTTGAAAACAGCCGTAGGTGATGAGCCTACCGTGGGTTCGAATCCCTCTCTCTCCGCCAAACAAAACAAACGACCAAAAAAGGGTTGAGTTGCGTAGAAAAATGAAAGGCTTTGCTTTCTATTTTTCGAAGTAACTCAACCCTTCGTTCGTTTCGCCCCACCCTAGAATCCAATGTCAGCTGAGCTAGTTCTTAACTAACTTTCCGGTTTCAATACTGTTTCCGCATTGAATACAAATAAAATACACACCCGAAGCATAGCCTGACATATCCAGAGACTTAACTCCTTTTATTTCTGTCTTATAAATCACTTTGCCATCCGCGCTACTGATGGTTAAATCCGCAGTTTTCGGGCTTTCAATCGTAACAAGGTCGGCGGTTGGGTTAGGGTAAATTTTCACGTGGCTCTTTTCGGATATTTCACCCATCCCGGTGGTTGCAGGAATCAGGCTCACACGATAAACGAAATAATTAAAGGTACTGGTATCTACTCCGTATCCGGCTATATAGTGGCCATCGGGCGAAATACAATTGGCTGTATAAACCTGGTGCGTATCTGTTGAATCGCCTAAAACGGTATGGATGTATTCATTCAGTTCGTGAAGACCACCCGTACGGGTCCAGATAAAAGGAGTTTGAGGATCGCCGAAAAACATGGCATCGAACCAACCCACTACTACAGAGGCATCGGCTGTGAGACCCGACACATAACCATTGCCTGTATTAGGCAATGTTCCCAAATTAATAACACCCGAATCTTTGCTCCAAATCCACGGCTGGTTGTTGTTAGCATAATCGCCGTAGCCACCGATCCATTTACCATCGGCAGAAATACTGCTGCATTCTCCCATCTGATTGTAATCATCGAAAGGGTTTCCAGCCGTATCGATCAGAATGTATTGATTAGGGAAATAACCACCCGCCGGGTTCTTACGCCAAACAGCCGATTTCCACGGGCCATTAAAATCCTGCCAACCTACTACCATACTTCCGTCATAACTTACTGCATTAACACGGGTACTTCTGGCTATACTATCGAAAAGGCTACCTAAATCCATTAGCCCTTCGGTTGAATTATATGCCACTGCATGAGTGTAAGCCCTGTTCCCTGTTGTGTCGGCCCACGAATTTCCTGCTACAGTATTACCATCGCCCGATATGCCATAACCACCGCTTACGTTGCCATCAACCGAAAAGGCAAGGCTGCCCACGGTGGTCCATTGATTGCTGCTGCGGCTATATTTTGACATTTCTGCACCGTTAACTCCCATGCTGGTGCCGCATATAAAATTCCCGTCGGTTGACAAACGTGCTTGCCCACCCACTCCGTTTCCGGGAGCAATCCCACCAATATCAATAATAACATTGCCTGAATCCGGCAGCCATATACCATAGGGCCCTGCTTGTGCTGCATAGCCAGATATTTTGCCCTGGTTGGATACACCGTTGGCTGCAAAGTTTTCATCTTTTACAATGAACTGGGCTGAAACGACGTTTCCGGTAATAACCAATAAAATAGCAGCAAGTAAAAATTTCTGTTTCATTTAGATTACAATTAATAAGATGTTTAATAATTAGTGTTGTGAAACACAAAACTAAGCAGCTAATGGGTGGAAGTTTAGACAGTAGTGTACAAAGCGGAAGGCTTTATTCAGGGTTTTCCATTCATGTTTTTTACAAGCAGTTTTATTTCCAACAAAAAACTCTTCAACCATTCGTAGTTGATGTTTTCTTCCGTCATGCGGTGAAATAAAGTATCAGCTGTTATTTGAAAAACACTACGGGCAATTGCTGGTTTATGCTGTAGGTCCAGCATCTCCGTAAAAATGCCCATGGTTTCTTTTCCCACCAGGCCAATGGCGGTTTCAAATCCTGCTTTAAAAGTGGGGTTGTGACGATGAATGCGTAACTGCCTGTTGAATAAAACGTAATCTTTCTCATCCATTATTAACAGCAGGAAATCGGGGTCCATGGTCTTACACATTTTCACCTTTTGGGCCGCCCGCTGTGCTCTGCTAAGATGATACGTCAATAATTTTTCCTGAAAAACATCAAGGTCGGCAAACAGATGATAGAAAGACGAACGGCTGACACCAACCCTACGTGCCATTTGGTCTACCTTTAATGCGCCGGGGCCCTCTTTGGAGAATAGTTCGTACCCCGCTTCAATCCAGGGTTGTTCAATATTGCTTTTCATTGAATAACTAAGCTAATATTTATTTCGTAACCGTATTTTAGGCATTGATAAAATTTACCGAGGTTAGTAATTATTTCAGGCCTCAATATATATATCAAAACTTCTACTAAATCTTTATGTAGAGTTATTTAAGTTATCTAAAATCAAATAGTTAAAACTGTTTAATCACAGGTTACGATCTGGTGCAAATGAATCTCCCCCAAGTATTCAAGGTAAACACTCAAGGACAGTCTAAAATCTAATGTCTTGTATCTGACGTCTGCTCTAGGGAATTACAGGCGCTTCCTTATTCTCTTTAGCCCTACGGTACATACTAAACAAGGCCCCGAAGAAGGTAATAATGCCACCCAACCATACCAGGTTGATGTATGGGAATACAATCGCCTTCATAATGATAAAGTCAACCGGCTTTTCGGTTTCGCGGATAGAGAGAGTTACTTTTTTTGATACCGGGTCTATCTTGTCAGCATTAAAGGTTAGTCCAAGGTCCTTTACCTCTGCAGGTATCGAACTGATAGAATTGCCATTTCCTACGTCAATAACAAAAACGGGGGTTGCGTAATAGCTTTTGCCATTGGTTGATTTAACCAGCAGGTGAATTCCAACGGTCAGCTTTTTGTCTTTATCAAAGTCTGCCGGCAACTCGGGATTTGGGTCGAGTGCCTGGACTATAAAGGTGGAGTTTTTGGTAAACACGGTGTCCTTAACGGCTACCTCGCTAAAGGTGGTGGTGTCCTTTAAATTACGGTTATCCGGCACTGAGGATACATGGGTAAATACATCCTTGGTCCAATAATGCTTGGTATCCGGATTGGCTATTAAACCCATTTTAGGATTTATCTGCGCGTTAGGATACAATGTAAACTGCTCTAACACATTACCCGTTGCAGAGTCCTTGCGCACATAATTAACCAGGTATAAATGATTAGGCTTCTCTTCTACAGTACCGGTATAGGTAACCTGGTAATCGCCCATAACCAGCATCGAATCTTTAATCAACAGGATATTCTCCAGTTTCTCGTTCTCTTTAAAATCTTTGCCAAAATTAATACCCTGGCGGTTGATGGAAACTACTTCTTTCTTTCCCTGCGAAATGATTACGCCCAACATAAAAACACCAAAGCCAAAGTGCGAAACGGTTCCACCCAACAGGCGGCTGTTCCATTTAACCACAAACACAAAATAGCAGGCATTGCCTATAATAGCGAAGATAGAACCCACCAAAAACAAAAAGCTGGATGATATGAAAGGGAACTTTAGGAACAGGTTATTAGAAATGGAGGTAAGGTCAATTACATGTTGTTGTGTAAAATCAATATG
>JAQBNQ010000409.1 GCA_028288545.1 Bacteroidota bacterium | reverse complement strand
GCGCGGTTCGCGTTGGTTGGCAAAGCTTGGCACAAGCGGATACGAAATACTTATCCTCATTAACAAGCTGGTAAATTTCTTTTTGGAGCTTTTTGGTCGCGAAAAAACCTCCTTCTCGCAAAATGTAAAAGCAGCCACAAAACGCGCAGTTAAAAAATTAGGAGACTATGAATTAACCGCCGCCGAAATTGCCATTGACGAGGGATACGATGTGGTGGTTAACGGCCATATACATATTCCATGCATTAAGGAAATTAAAACCGACCGGGGCAGCGTTCAATACCTTAACAGCGGCGATTGGGTGGAGAATATGACGGCGCTCGAATACAATGAAGGACAATGGAAACTGGTATGGTTTAAAGACCTGAAGTTTGCCGCAGATTGGCTGAATGTGGAACCGGAAGATTTACCCTAATTGCGCATAAAGAAAAAAATGCCTTTATTCAGCCGTAAAATTATATTTGAAGTAGCGATCATACCCCCACAAATACATTGATAAAGAATAATTAAATCCTGCATGAAAAAAACCTTTACTCTTTTTTCCCTGTTACTTTTTGCAATAATTTTTACAACTGCACAATCAATCCAGGTAAAGGGAACTGTCCGCGATGCCGATTCGAAAGACCCCCTTGGTGGTGTAAATGTGCGGATCGAAAAGGCCAGGGCTGTAACCGATGAATCAGGAAAATTTACTCTAACGGTTGCTATAGCCGGAGATCACGATATGGTTGTTTCTTCCATCGGCTACAAAAGTGATAAACGTAAAGTAACCTTAAAGGCAGATGAACCTCTTCAACTGGAAATAGTCCTAAAATCCAATACCCTTGAAATTACAACTGTTGAAACAGTAAGCCAGTACAAAAAAAATACGGCCAAAGAAACTGTTTCAACCCAGGTTATTGGGGTAGACCAAATTAAAAACACGAACGCGATGGATTTGGGAGAAGTGTTATCCAAATCACCCGGCGTATTGGTACAGGACGGCCAGATATCTATTCGTTCAGCAAGTACCTACTCATATGGAGTAGGAGCCCGGACAATGGTATTGGAAGATGGCCTTCCTTTAGTAAGCGCAGATTTAGGAGAGGCGCAAATAAATATGGCAACATTGTCAAACGTAAAACAAGTTGAAGTAGTTAAAGGGGCATCATCCGTTGTTTACGGATCAGGCGCATTAAATGGAGTGGTAAATTTAATAAGCCAATGGCCAACTGATAATGACCCCAAAACTTCTATTGACGTTAATACCGGAGTATACGACCGGCCACGTCTTAAATATCAGCAATGGTATGAGGCCCCTCCATTTTTCACTAACATAAATATCAATCACCAGCGAAGGATTAAAAATTTTCAGTTCATCATTGCCGGAAATATTACAGCCGAAAAAAGCTACCTGCAATTTAACGATCAATACAGAATGCAAACAGCATTTAAATTGCGCTACCTGCACCCCAAAATTGAAGGTTTAAATTTTGGTATTAACGGAAGCATACAATATGAGCGCAGTGAACGGTTCTTTATTTCAAAGGATCTGGACAGTAATATATTTATTCGGGGAAAGGGTTCAGATGATCGCTATATACGTACACGAATAGACCCATTTGTAAGTTATCATAACGCTAAAGGCCACCGGGTTACGCTTAACATACGCTACCTTAATTTCTTCCGTAAAGGAAATGGCACCGATCCCGACGCGGTTGATAACCAGATAATCGTGTTCCCTCAATATCAATACAACTGGAAGAGTATGTTGGTATTTACAACAGGCATTCCGTTTGATGTTGCTTCTTCACGCAGTAATCTATACTCCGGCAACGATCTCACTTTTCATGCTGCGGCATATGCGCAGTTAGAATTTGATTACAAATTTTTATCAGTACAGGGAGGATTGAGGTATGAGGCATCGGGAGTGGATACCACAGTGGTTAAAAATCTTGCTCCCATCTTCAGGGCTGGTATTAACCTACAAGCTGCAAAAGCAACCTTTTTTCGCGCATCATGGGGTCAGGGTTACCGGGTACCAAGCATTGGCGAAAAATATATTGCCCAACAATTTACAAGTTCCATTGTAATAATACCTAATGAGGATTTGCAGTTGGAAAGAAATTGGAACATGGAACTTGGTTTTTGGCAGGGATTTAAAATAGGTCATTGGATGGGCTATTTCGATGCCGCATTCTTTTGGCAGCAGTCTAAAAATTTTATTGAATATGAGGTAGGAACATACAACAACCAATATAATAACGGTCAAAAAATATTTCCCGATAGTTTAGAGTTCCCGATTGCGGGCAGCGGCAGGCTTTTGGGCCTAAAGCCTCTGAACATTACAAACACGCGGGTAGCCGGTTATGAAATAGCAATTCAGGGGGCTGGTAACATCGGGCCGGTAGGTGTCAAATTATTGGCCGGTTATACTTACACCTGGCCTGGTCAGCAATTAGGACCTGACAGCACTAAATACTCAACCAGCCAGTTTATCAAAGACATGTTTTATTATAATTTCAGGCGGGTTGAAGGGGATGCTACTTCAAAGATATTGGATGCAATACCGCGCCATTTGGTAAGGGCAGACATAGAGTTGAGTTATTCAAGATTCTACCTGGGTACTACGATTTCATATGTTAGCGATCCTGAAAAAATTCCGTTCCTTTTTACAGCCGCTTCCATATTTATATTTCACAACTCAAATGCGCTAATTGATTACTCGCAACAACACGTAAAAGGAGATGTAGTAGTAGATATCAGAGCTGGAGCAAAAGTCAACGATCACGTTCGTTTAGGGTTTATCTGTAAAAACCTGGCGGACCGGTTATATTCATTAAGACCAGGCAAGCCGGAGCCTTTGAGAAATTTCACCTTTCAGTTTAGATATACTTTTTAAACAAGTATTAAATCTTGAAATAATAAATATACCTTACCGTCAATTCAACTACCGTAGCAATCCTCCATGCTCCACCTGATTTTAAAAGTAATTGATTGCGTATGAAAAAAGCCTCTACTCTTTGCCTCTTGTTTTTGCTTGCGACACAAATAATTAATGCACAAACCATTCAGGTTAAAGGCACAGTGCGCGATGCTGGCTCAAAAGATCCTGTTGCCGGCGTGAATATCCGTATTGATAAAAACAAAGGTGGAGTAACGGACGAGGCTGGACGTTTTACCATCAACCTTACCGACGGCGAACACGAGTTGGCTTTCTCCTCTATCGGTTATAAAACAGATAAAAGACAAATTATTACTGCAGATATAAAGCAGGAACTGGAGATTGACCTGAAGCCCAATGCGCTCCAAATAAGCATGGTCGAATCGGTTAGTCAATACAAAAAAAATTCGGCCAAGGAAACCATTACTACTGATGTTATTACAAAGGACCAGATCAAAAACACAAACGCCAACGACCTTGGCGAGATAGTAAATAAAAGCCCTGGCGTTTTAGTGCAGGATGGACAAATAACCATTCGCGGTGGAAGTTCTTACGCCTACGGGGTGGGCTCACGTACGGCAGTTCTCACAGACGGACTCTCATTAGCCAGTGCAGACCTTGGGCAATCTCAAAACACTCTTGTACCGGTGGAAGATATAAAGCAGGTAGAGATCATTAAAGGAGCTTCCTCAGTGGTGTACGGCTCCTCAGCCTTAAACGGCGTAGTAAATGTAATAACCGACTGGCCAACAGAAAGCGAACCTAAAACTACCATCGAAACCAACATGGGGGTTTTTGACAAGCCCAAGCTGAAGTATCAGAAATGGTGGAATGCAACTCCACCGTTTTTTGGTTCGGTGAATGCTGTGCACATGCGCCGTATAAAGAACCTGCAGTTAGTAGTGGGTGGAAACATAACAGCCATCAATAGTTATTTGCAAACCAATAATGAATACCGTGCGCGGTTCTTTTTCAAAACGCGTTTCATACATCCCAAAATTGCAGGACTAAGTTTTGGACTGAACGGCTCGATACAGATTGAAAGAGCGGACCAATTCTTCATATCAAAAAACCTGGACACCTTCGCGCTTGTTCCCGCTTCTGCATCCAACAGCGAGTACAATCAAACCACTATTGATCCGCATCTAACGTATAGCACCGAAAAGGGACACAATTATAAGCTGAAGATACGCTACATGAATATTTTCAGAAACGGAGATGGTTCAGTTTTAAATGCCGTAAGCCATTTTTTGGAGGTAGATAATCAATACCAGTACCGTTACAAAAAGGATTTATTCATTCTTACTACGGGTGCCCCAACTTCCTTCGGGGTTTCAAGCAGTAACTTATATATCGGAACCCACGTTAATTTTAATGCCGCCCTTTATGCCCAGGGCGAATTCAACTATAAGGCCCTTTCCTTACAGGCAGGGATGCGATATGAAGTAGCAGGACTGGATACGCAAATCATTAAAACGTTACCCGTTTTCCGTACCGGAATAAATATACAAGCCGCAAAAGCAACATGGTTCAGGGCTTCGTGGGGCCAAGGCTTTAGAATACCAACCATTGCCGAAAAATCTTTGGCGCAAAATTTTGTTTCGGGTGTTGAAATAATACCCAATGATACTTTAAAGGAAGAGCACAACTGGAGTCTTGAACTTGGTTTCCGCCAGGGATTCCAGGTAAAAGACTGGAAAATATTTTTCGATGCTGCCTTTTTTTGGCAGCAATACAAAAACTACATAGAGTACCTGGTTGGTATTTATCCCAACAAATACTCAAACGGCCAGCCCATCTTCCCCGATTCGCTCGAGTTTCCTTTTGGTGCACCACACAGCGTTTTGGGGCCCAAACCCTTTAATGATGAAAACGCCAGGATTGCCGGTTATGAGTTAAGCGCTGTGTCGAATGGCAAAATAGGTCCGGTGGGGATAACTATAACAGCAGGCTATTCTTATAACTATCCCACTTTGTCATCAAAAGATTATAGCGCAGGTCAATTTATAAAAGACTTTTTTAAATACAATTTTCAAAGAGTTGGTCCTGCTGATAGCGCAAGGCTTTTAAATTACCGGATACGGCATTTGGTACACGCAGATATTGAATTGAGTTTTTGGAAAATGTACCTGGGCGCAAGTTTCAATTATGGCAGTGTACCAGAAGTAATACCGGGTTTTTACCAGGTTATCGGCCAGGCAATTTTTCATGATGGAAATGCTTTAAGCAATTATCTTCAATTACACCGGAATGGTGATTTTTATGTAGACTTAAGAACGGGCATAAAAATAAACGAACACTTTTCCATGGGCTTTATTATAAAAAATGTGGGCAACCGGTTTTACGAGTTAAGGCCCGGAAAAGCCGAGCCAATACGCAACTACACCTTGCAGTTCAGATATACATTTTAGACTTTCCAGGAGAAAATTTTCATTCCGTTTTGCCGTTATTATGCAAACCTAAAGCGCATGAAATGGAATCAATTTATTCACGCCGTATTTGACTGGTGCGTTCATATACTTGTGGTAGGCGGGCACTTGCTTGGCATTAGCTACGAAGAGATTAATATTTGGATTTTCTGTATAATAGAACCCATTGTATTTGTACTAATGTTCTTCATTATAATATGGCAATGGAGAAGAATCAGAAGATTAAATAGCCGCACGTCATCCTGAACGTAGCCGAAAGATTACGGAGGTATCGCCCGTAGCTATCATTCTTCGACTACGCTCAGAATGGCAATGCACTATTTCAGCTTCTCATTATTCCTATGCCTTTCAGAATCACGCAATGTTTTTTTATCCAGGTTTTTTTGCAGCGCTGCTGTTAGGTCAACCCCTGTTTGATTAGCAATGCAAATGAGCACAAATAACACATCTGCTAACTCATCGCTCAACTCCTTTTGTTTATCACTTTCTTTAAACGATTGTTCGCCGTATTTGCGGGCTATGATCCGTGCTACTTCGCCCACCTCTTCAGTCAGCATGGCCATATTGGTCAATTCATTAAAATACCGAACACCGGTGGTGGTAATCCATTTATCTATGGTATGTTGGGCTTCTTGTATGGTCATAGTATTGAGATATTAATATTGAGTATTTAGATTTAAGGAGTGTCCCTAAGTTCCCTCCGGGGATTTAGGGGCCGGCTTTTGTTTCTCCATTTCTTCGGCAATTCTCTTTGCGTCATAAGCATTCATCTCCTTTAAATGGTCAATTACGTTTTGATGGCTTTCGGCATCGCGGTTTTGGCTTAACTTGCTGGAGGCTTCAATACGCTCAACTTTTATTTCAAAACCTACTATGCCGTTCAGGTCTTTTTCTAAAAGAGGTGCCGGCAGTTCATCAAACTTTAAAGGATTTTCGGTATGGGCATTTTCGTAGCGGGCCATAATTTTGCGAAGCTTATCCTTCAACTCTTCGTCTTCAATAATTCTTATTTTACCATACAAGTGAACGGCCTTATAATTCCAGGTAGGAACATTTTTATGATTGTACCAGCTTGGCGAAACATAAGTATGTGGTCCCATAAATATGGCCATTACATCTGGCCTGGCTTCAAAATCCCGCCATTGGGGATTTGCACGTGCTATATGTCCCGATAAAAGCCACTCCCCGTTTTCAGTCTTCTCCAACTCCATCGGAATATGTGCCGCAAAAGGCTGCTCATTGCGAACAGTAACCAGCACGGCAAAACCAAATTCGCGAACGTGCTGTTCAATGGCCGTTATATCTTTCTCTTCAAAATGTTTGGGTATGTACATTATTCTTTGTTCTTCGAATCTATGTTAATAGTAACAGGCCCGTCATTTAACAGGGCAACTATCATATCGGCGCCAAATTCTCCCGTACCAACCGGCTTTCCCAAATCCCGTTCAGTCAGCTTTACAAAGTTTTCATAAAGCGGTATGGCAATGTCAGGCTTTGCAGCCCGGATAAAGGAAGGCCGGTTTCCCTTTTTTGTCATTGCATGTAAGGTAAATTGCGAAACTATAATTACATCTCCTCCTACTTCTTTTACTGATAAGTTCATATGCCCGTTCTCATCACTAAAAATACGAAGGTTCACAATTTTATTGCTCATCCATTCCAGGTCTTCGTTCGTATCTCCTTCTTCAAAACCAGCCAAAACCAACAGCCCCTTTTTGATGGCAGATTTAATATTGCCCTCTATGCTTACACTTGCTTCGCTTACTCTTTGAATGGTGGCTCTCATGTTTATTTTTCCGATTCACAATACAGGGCGAGGGTGAACCTCGCCCCTACGGCATTTGTCTAATGTCTCATATCTGATGTCTTGCGTCTATTTATTCCCAATGTTTATAATTCGCCCTGTAATCATTTAATATGGTCAGGTAGTTTACATACCGCTCTTCCGATATTTTTCCTTCGTTATACGCCTGCCTTACTGCGCAGCCGGGTTCATTTTCGTGAACGCAATTATTGAATTTACAGTTATTAAGCACCTCGCGCATTTCAACATAATAATGGGAGATCTCTTCGGGCTTAAAGTGCATCAATCCAAACTCTCTTATTCCGGGTGTGTCAATTACATAGCCCCCAAAATCAAGGGGGTGCATTTCGGCGTTTGTTGTAGTGTGCATTCCTTTTCCTGTAATACGAGAAATGGCTTCTGTCCTTAAACCAAGATCGGGCTGTACAGCATTCAACAAAGTTGATTTTCCAACGCCCGAATGGCCGGCTATCAGCGATACTTTATCTTTCATCAGGGCTTTCAATTCGTCCAGGTGTTGGCGGTTTAATGCTGAAACAAAAGCTGTTTTATAATGAATTTTTTGATAAATATCTGCCACAAATTCCTGTTTCTTTTTTGCCTTACCTTCCAATATATCCTGCTTATTAAAAACAATAACAGTAGGGATATGGTAGGCCTCGCAGGTGAGCAGAAAGCGGTCAATAAAACCTGTGGATGTTCTGGGGCTAGCCATAGTAACTATTAAAAGACACTGGTCGATATTAGCAGCAATGATCTGTCGGGCGCCTTTATGTTTTGGCGAAGTGCGCACAATGTAGTTCCGCCGTTTTTCAATTTCGGCAATCATCCAGCTTTCCTCATCCTCACCCTTTTCTATTACAACGTTATCTCCCACCGCAATAGGGTTCGAGTCCTTTTCCTTACTTTGATCTAACCTGAAAATGCCTTTTAGCCGGCATTTAATAAGCTTACCACTTTCGGTTCTCACCTCATACCAACTTCCTGTAGATTTTATAACAACTCCGTTCATCCCTGCTTTGTATTTATATAGGT
>JAQBNQ010000387.1 GCA_028288545.1 Bacteroidota bacterium | reverse complement strand
TTCTTACATCCAGTTCTACTACCATGAAAACCAGTTTCCTGAGGCCCAAGGCCGACTTCTGGTATTCGCCCAAAAAGTTTAAAGGCTGGAAGATAGGTACCCTGTATGATCACGAGGTTAACATCATTAAAAATGTTGGCTCCGATACCTTATCTGCTAACAGTTACATCTGGCAGAATTATAAAGTTTATGCCGGTACTGCCGATTCGGCAAAAAATAAATATGGATTTGATTTTTCGATGCGTTACCAGCAACGTCCGGTTGGCAATGTATTTGGCAAACCTTACTATAGCTCTCAGTCAGTAAATTTTACCGGTTCAATTAATACTGGTAAAAATCAAACGCTTAATTATAACCTTACTTATCGCCACGCTGTAAACACCGATTCGGTAGATGTAAGTCCAACACCCGAAAACTTTTACCTGGGCCGGGTTGATTATAATATTACTGCCCTTAAAGGCGTTTTCCGTTCCACTACTTTGTATGAGATAGGAACCGGTCGCGAGCAAAAAACTCAAATTACATTCCAGGCTTCGCCCAGCAACCAGGGTGATTATATTTGGGTAGATGCAAATCATAATGGCATTAAAGAGATCAACGAGTTTGTATTGTCTCCCTACAAAACCGATTCTTCCTACATCCGCTTTGTACTTCCCACGCCCGAATACGCAACGGTTAACACCAACCAGTTTAACGAGGTACTGAATATTAACCCCGCAGCGGTTTGGAAAAACAAGACCGGTATAAGAAAAGTGGTTTCCCTGTTCAGCTTGTTTGCCAGTGTACAGATAAACAAAAAGACCTTTGCCGATAAGAACAAAAAGGTGCGGGAGTATTTTAATCCTATTCCACTTAAAAGCGAAGACAATCAAATTGTGTCCACTACAGTTTCAAGCCGCAACACGCTTTACTTTAACCGGCTCGATCCCAAATACGGGGCGCAGGTTGATTTCAACTATTCAAAAAACCGGGCGTATTTAACCGGCGGGTTCGAGAACCGGCTCATTCAATCGCAGGATGTTATTGTGCGCTGGAATATTGTAAAGGCCTTTAATACCCAAACCACTTACACCAATGGTGTAAAGTCAAACGAATCGGATTTTTACAGCAACCTTAAGTACCGGTTTACCTATAATGAAATAAATACCGATTTCAGTTACCAGTTTCAGTCATTTTTGCGATTAGATGCAAAGTATGATTTCTCTTTAAAGATAAATCCGAATGATAGTGTGGGCAAACAATCGGCGCAGATAAACAAGATAACTTTTGAGGCGCGTTACAACCGCTTAAAGAAGAGCACTATCAACGCAAGTCTGTCCTACGCCAGTATCAAGTACAACGATAAAGGTTACCCTAACGAGCAACTACAATACGCTATGCTGGATGGTCTTTTAAACGGAAACAACCTTGTGTGGAGCGCCAGCTATTCGCAAAACCTTACCAACAACATTCAGCTCACGCTAACCTACGATGGCCGTATGACCGGTTTTGAACCGGGACAAAAGGATACTTTAAAACCGGTACATACCGGTAGGGCGGAATTAAGAGCTTTGTTTTAAATTAACTCTTTTCACCAGGCTGATAATGTCGTTAAGTCAGAATTAATAGCTCCGACTTTTAAGTCGGAGTTTGGCATTTACAGGAATCGGCTTTAGCCAAAATGCCCCAACTTTTGGCTAAAGCCGATTCCTGTTTTTCGCTAATCTCCGCGTTAAAACGCGGAGCTATTGTTTAACTTAAGAGTGGTGTTCCAGTCTGTTTACGATGGCTTCAATGACTCGCAAACTTTGTATTGATGCCAGAGGCATCAAATATTTATAGCACGGATAAAGAATGGAAGAACCGACACCAGCGGTGTCGCATAAATACCTGGTACTATAGGTTACATTCCCCGATGCGATGTCTCTGGCATCGGTTTTTGCTTTTCGGAATTTTCTATAAATATGTCATCGCGCTGCGATGAAGATTAAAATTAATAGCCCCGACTTTCAAGTCAGGTAAAAGAAAAAACAGAATTGCCTTAAGCCAAATGGCGGACAGGCTACTTTTACATTAAAGCCGGTTCCATCCCCTTTAATATTGAATAAGGTACCATTGGTATTCAGGCCAATACCACCACCGGCATAGGTAACTCCTAATAAATTTGGCACCTGTGCAGTAGAATCAAAAAAGGGGAGGAGTACAAAAAGCAGCAGGGTAAATGACAGGGTAAACTTATATCTCATATGACTCAGTTTGTTTTACAACAACTGAAAGATAGAAATAAAATAATTAATATAAATATGAAATTGTTAACTCGCTGCTTTACCGATGAGAAATAAGCTGTTCAAAAAACGCACTGAATTAAAGTCTCCCCTTCGGGGAGATTTGGAGGGGTCGCTGTTTAATCGTTCAGTTTCAACACCGCAATAAACGCTTCCTGCGGTACTTCAACCTTACCAAACTGGCGCATCTTTTTCTTTCCTTTCTTTTGCTTTTCAAGGAGTTTACGTTTACGCGAAATATCACCACCATAACATTTGGCGGTAACATCTTTACGCATGGCAGAGATGCTTTCGCGGGCAATTATTTTGGAACCGATGGCTGCCTGTATAGGTATCATAAACATCTGCCTTGGTATGATCTCCTTCAGCTTTTCGCACATCCTGCGGCCAAAATCTTCGGCCTTGCTGCGGTGTATCATGGTGCTAAAGGCATCTACCTGCTCAGCATTTAAAAGTATATCCAGTTTAATCAGGTCGCCTGGGCGGTAACCGATTGGGTGATAATCGAAAGAAGCATAACCACGCGAAATTGATTTCAGGCGGTCGTAAAAATCAAAAACGATCTCGGCCAACGGCATTTCAAAAACCAGTTCTATACGGTCTTCGGTCAGGTAATTCTGGTTGATCAGGTTTCCTCGTTTATCCATGCAAAGGGTCATAATAGAACCAATGTATTCGGGCTTTGTAATTACCTGGGCGCGGATATAAGGTTCTTCCAGCCGATCAATACGCGTTACGTCAGGCATATCTGCCGGGTTATGTATCACCAGCATCTCGCCATTATTCAAATAGGCATTATAGCTTACCTGCGGAACGGTGGTAAGGATGTTCATGTCATACTCACGCTCCAAACGCTCCTGAACTATTTCAAGGTGTAACAGACCAAGGAAACCACAGCGGAAACCAAAACCTAATGCTATCGAAGTTTCAGGCTCAAACACAAGCGAAGCATCATTCAGTTGCAATTTCTCCAGCGAATCGCGCAGTTGGGCAAAGTCGTCGTTATCTATCGGGTAAATACCGGCAAATACCATGGGCTTCACATCTTCAAAGCCGTGTATTCCTTCGGCGCAGGGGTTGTCAAACTGGGTGATGGTATCGCCCACCTTTATTTCCTTTGCATTTTTTACACCGGTAACTATATATCCCACATCGCCGGTTTTAACCGCTGCGTGGGGTTCCAGGTCAAAACGTAAGCAGCCCACTTCATCGGCTACGTACACAGCCTTTGTATTTACAAACTGCACTTTATCACCTTTTCTGATTGCTCCATCCATTACACGGTAGTAGGCAATAACTCCTCTAAACGAATTGAACATGGAGTCGAATATCAAAGCTCTTAAGGGTGCATCAGGGTTTCCTTTAGGTGACGGAAGCCGGTTAATAATGGCATCAAATATTTTATCTACCCCTTCGCCTGTTCTGCCACTGGCGCGGATAATATCTTCTCTTTTACAACCTACCAATTGCATCATCTGGTCTTCCACCAGTTCCGGGTTGGCACCGGGCATATCAATTTTGTTGATGATAGGGATGATGGTCAGGCCCTGGTCAACCGCCAGGTAAAGGTTCGATATTGTTTGTGCCTGGATCCCCTGAGAAGCATCTACTAATAATAATGCTCCCTCACAAGCTGCCAATGAACGCGAAACTTCGTAACTGAAATCAACGTGGCCGGGAGTATCTATCAGGTTCAAAACGTATTTTTTTCCTTCCCAGGCAAAATCCATTTGTATAGCATGGCTTTTAATGGTAATGCCGCGCTCACGCTCCAGATCCATGTTATCCAGTACAGTGTCCATCATGTTTCGTTCGGTGATGGCCTTGGTGGTTTCAATCAAACGGTCGGCAAGGGTTGATTTGCCGTGATCAATATGCGCTATAATGCAAAAGTTGCGTATGTTTTCCATTGGGCCGCGAAGATAATTGAATTAGGCAATTACTGTATGAAGCAATCTACACATTATTGGCCCGGCCCGTTCAGTGCTTCAAAT
>JAQBNQ010000370.1 GCA_028288545.1 Bacteroidota bacterium | reverse complement strand
CTTTGAATAAAGAAGTCTACAAGGATGATGTTGCGAAGAAAAATAAAAAGTCTCCCGTGAAAAAAACGGAGCAGAAACCGGAAAAGAAGACCCTTCCTGAAACAGGCAAATAAATTCTCAGCCCCGTTATTACACGAGGATATTGAATTTCGGGGGATTTAAAGATGCACTTACTTAGCGTGCTTAATTGTAACCGTTTCTTTGGCAGTGGTTTTAGGATGTGCCTTGGCATACTTTGCCGAAACAAAACGTCCGGTTTTTTCGCTTTTGTGAACTGTTTGCTTGTGGGTTGTAAATTTAGCTTTTGCCATATTACTTTCTTTTAACACTAAGATAACTTAAATAATATCTTAAAAACAAACATTTAGTGTTTTTTATTTTGAAGTGGCTTTTGGGCCCACCTCAGGCTTAATGAGAGCAAGGGATTTTGCTCCAAAATCACCGGTATGGACACTACCGGTTACTGCGATTTGTCATAGGGGATTATGACCGCGTCTTTTTAGAACAGCAACATTTTATGGGTGCCGTTCGTATATTACAATATGAGCATTACCAGGAATATATCAACCCGGCCACGAGCAGCGGGACCTGCAACCAGCGGGCCTCCAATATTTTCTACTAAAGGCAATTTGCCGGTAAACCGCTTACGAATTATTAAAAAAGGGGATACTGACAAACCGGGGGTTAAATCCCAAACGGACCAAGCCAATACAGCATTCCCACAAAAAACTGCGGAATAATTGTTACGAAATGATCACTCTTTCAACCGGGTTGCTGCCAAAGGAATATGGCAAAAATGCAAGTGATGAAATTGGTTTGGTAACAAATACATTTGCCTTCTTTCCTATAGTTATAGACCCCAGTTGCTGCTGAACACCCATGGCATAAGCAGAATTTAAAGTAGCCGCATTGATCGCCTCTTCGGGCAACATTTTCATTTGTATACAAGCCAGTGAAATAACAAAAGGCATATTACCCGAAGGCGATGAACCCGGATTAAAATCAGAAGCCAGGGCGATAGGCAAACCCGAATCAATCATTCTACGCGCAGGTGCATAGTCAAGGCCTAGATAAAAAGCCGTTGAGGGAAGCAAAGTTGGCATAGTTGAAGAATGCTTCAATACTTCAATCTGTGCATCACCGGTTACTTCCAGGTGGTCTACGGACAGGGCATTATTCTTTACCCCTACTTCAATGCCACCGCTGTAGTCCAGTTCGTTAGCGTGTATCTTGGCCCGTAAGCCGTATTTTGTTCCGGCCTGCAAAATGCGGTCAGTTTCATCTGCCGAGAAAAAGCCCCGGTCGCAAAACGCATCAATAAAATCAGCCAGGCCTTCGGCTGCTATCTGTGGCAGCAGTTTATTAATAAGCAGGTCCATGTAGCCCTCGTGGTTCTGCTTAAACTCCGCCGGAAAAGCGTGGGCTCCTAAAAAATTCGCCTTAATAGTAAGCTTGGATTTTTCCTTAAGTGTTCTTATAACCCGAAGCATCTTCAATTCCCCCTCGTATGATAATCCATAACCGCTTTTTATTTCTACTGCACCGGTGCCATGGCTTTCCATTTCTTCCAGCCTACCAAGCGCTGCATCCAGCAACTCCTCCTCACTTGCGTTTGCAAGTTTTGCAGCCGAATTAAGGATACCACCACCGCGTTTTGCTATTTCCTCGTAACCAAGTCCGTTTATCTTATCTACAAACTCGCTTTCGCGCGAACCGGCGTAAACAATGTGTGTGTGCGAGTCGCACCAGCAAGGAAAAACGAAGCGTCCTGTAGCATCTATTATTTCATCAGCATGAGCCGGCGCCAAATCATTTTCGCCGTAGGATTTAATAAGACCATCTTCTATTAGCAGGTAGGCATTTTCTAACGACGGCAATTGGGTCATGTCCTTGCCCTTAACAGTTTGCACTTCCAAACTGCGAATGCCAACCAAAGATTTTATGTTGCGAATAAGAATTGATGCCATTTATCTGAATTAATATTCGAATTTCGCAATTCAGAACGTTAATTCAACAATGGCAGGAAATAGTTTTGGAGAAATCTTCAGGATCACCACCTTTGGCGAAAGCCACGGCGCAGCTATTGGTGTTGTAATTGACGGATGTCCGGCGGGCTTGGAGCTTGATCTGAACTTCATTCAGCATGAGCTTGACCGACGCAAACCCGGACAATCAGCCATTACCACCCAACGCAAAGAGAGCGACACTTTTGAAATCCTCTCCGGAATTTTTGAAGGTAAAACCATCGGCAGCCCTATTGCAGCTATTATCAAGAACGAAGACCACAAGCCCGAAGATTATACGCATTTAAAGGAAGCTTATCGCCCTTCTCACGCCGACTTTACTTACCAGGCTAAGTATGGCATTAGGGATTACCGGGGCGGTGGCCGCTCCAGCGCCCGCGAAACCGCCGCAAGGGTTATCGCCGGTGCCATTGCCAAACAACTACTAACAAAAGAAGGAATTGAAGTTGCAGCGTATGTTTCAAGCGTCGGTACTATTCAACTTGAAAAAAATTATCAGCAACTCGACCTCACCAAAACAGATAGCAACATAGTGCGCTGCCCGGACGAACAAACGGCAGACAAAATGATAGCCCATATACAGGATGTAAGGGCCAAAGGCGATACGGTCGGGGGCATTATTACCTGCGTTATTAAAAACTGCCCCGTTGGTTTAGGCGAACCCGTTTTCGATAAACTACACGCCGATCTTGGTAAGGCCATGCTATCAATAAATGCCGTGCATGGCTTTGAATATGGCAGCGGCTTTGCAGGCACCCGAAAATTTGGCAGCGAACACAACGATGAGTTTACACAGAATGCCGAAAAGAAAATTGTAACCAAAACCAACAACTCGGGCGGAATACAAGGCGGCATTAGCAATGGCATGGATATTTATTTTAACGTAGCCTTTAAACCGGTTGCCACTTTAATGCAATCACAAAACACGGTGAATGCAGAAGGTGAAGAAGTGGAGATAAAAGGGAAGGGTCGCCATGATCCTTGTGTGGTGCCAAGGGCTGTGCCGATTGTTGAGGCAATGGCAGCTTTGGTGCTGGTGGATCATTTATTGAGGACTAAGATTGCGAAAGTTCAATGAG
>JAQBNQ010000355.1 GCA_028288545.1 Bacteroidota bacterium | reverse complement strand
CGTTTTTATTGGCATTATAACCATGCGCATTGTTGCCGGCTATTTTGTAAAGCTAATGGAGAAGTTCCCGTTTTTAGACACAGTGGCATTTATAGTTATAGGATTACTAGGCCTACGCTTATGTATGGATTTTGGATGCCACTGGATGCCGGATAACGCTCTTTGCAGACTGTTTACCGGTAGCGGAATTGATTTCTACTTCTCATTGATTACAGTGGCTGTTTTCTTTCTACCCGTGATCACTTCGCTGCTGTTTAACTTTCCTAAGCGCGGAAAGGTTTAAACTCATTCGCGCATTAATAACTGGATAGTAGTACGTGCCAATTGACGGATAAGAATGTCTTTATCTTTTGTCAGCTTATCAATAATGCCCTGGTTGTAATGACGTATGGTTAACAGCGAGAGCCCTTCGTTTTTGGTGATGGAGAAATCGTTTTGCAACTGCTCTATAATGTTGTCAATCTTCTCCTTTTTAAAATCTACTGCAATAGAAAAGCTGATGGCCGCATTTTGCATCAGGTTAATGCGCAAACGGTTTTCGGCAAAGGTGGCAAACACCTTGCTTAAGTGTTCTTCGGCAATAAATGAAAAGTCTTTTGCTGAGAAGGAGAGAAGTACCTGCCCTCTTTTCCAGATAATAATTGGTGGCAGAAAACTGGTATTAGCATTGGCCGAAATAACCGAACCGCGTTTACCATAATTCACAAAGCTGCGAACCTCTAACGGAATATTTTTATTCTGAATGGGCTTAATGGTTTTAGGGTGAATAACACTGGCGCCGTAGTAGGTCATCTCAATGGCCTCGTGGTAGGTTATTTCGCTCAAAAACTGTGCTTCGGGATATTCCTTCGGGTCAGTATTCATAATGCCTTCAACGTCTTTCCATACGGTCATACGCTCTGCATTTAAGGAATACGCAAATATCGAAGCGGTGTAATCGGAGCCTTCTCTGCCCAGCGTTGTGGCAAAGCCTTCGGGAGTGCAACCTACAAAGCCCTGTGTAATTACAAAACCGGTTTTAACCAGTTCGGTAACCTTATCCTTAATAGCAGCTTCGCTTTTCTTAAAATCAACCTTGCCTTCGGTGTAAGCGTTGTCGGTAAACAAAACCTGCTTTACATCCAGCAAAGTGTTCTTCAATCCTATTGAATTAGCGTAATCACTAACAATAGTGGTTGAAATATATTCGCCTACGGACACTACTTGGTCGTATATGTAGTTATAGTTACGGGAGTGATTGCTTTTTAAAAACTCGCTAATGCCATCAATTAAGTTCTTTACATCTGCCACTGCATGGTCTATGCCGCCATCGCTGTACAGATTTTTCATAATAGCCACGTGCTTTTCGAAAAGTGCGTTGAGGGTCTTTTCCCATTCGGCATTACCGGCGTAATACTGGTTTATTACGTTCTCCAACTCGTTGGTTGTTTTGCCCATGGCAGATATAACAACAACCTTTTCGTTAAAGTTATTCTCCTTTAAAATGGTTGTAACATTTTTTACCGCTTCGGCATCTTTAACCGATGCACCTCCAAATTTGTAAACCTGCATGATCTTAGTTTTCTGTTTTTATTTTTCCTTGCTCTAAAGTTTTGAGATAAGCGCTTATCTGTTCGCTGCTCATTTTGCAATCTATCCATTCGCCGTCAAAAGTTGCGTTCATGCTTTTGTAAAAATTAATGGCGCGGGTATTCCAGTCAAGTACCTGCCATTTAACCAGACTTACTCTTTTATCCAGTGCGTCCCTCAGCACTTCATTTATCAGTTTGCGGCCAATGCCGTATTTTCTAAAACGCTCGGTAACCACCAGGTCATCAAGGAAAAACATCTTTCCTTTCCAGGTGCTGTAGGCAGTGTAGTACAAGGCCATGCCAATCACATCACTGGTGGCAATCTCTTCGGCTACAAAAACCTGGTAGATGGCGTTGTTGCCAAAACCATCTTCAAGCAGCGCCTTTTCGGTGTTTATAACGGCTTCAGGAGCCCGTTCAAAGTCAGCCAATTCTTTTATCAGGCGGAATATTCCCGGTACATCTTCTGCGTTTCCCCTTCTTATAACAAAGCTCATTAGTTCTTTTTAGGAGGCGCAAAGATATTCAGACAGGGATATTTTAAAAGTCCTTTTTGGAGACGGTCTTAATGAGGGTAAACCATACGCTGCTAACTCTGAACTATTTTCAATAGGTTTGCCGCCATTCAAAAAAATATTTAATGAACAGACCATCTTTTCCGGATTTTGTTGTTGCCGATGGCGACCTTGATTTAACCAAGCTATTAGTTGCCCTGGCCGAGGGTTGCAAAGTGATATCTCACCTGGTGAATAATGTGGGGCTATCCGATATTATCGGACATACAGGCTCATCGAATGTACATGGAGAGGATGTTCAGAAACTGGATGACCTTACCAACAAAATATTAACCGATTACCTTACTGCCAGCGAAACCTGTGCAGGTTTTGTTTCGGAAGAGAATGAACACATACTTACTTTAAATGCTGGTGGTAAGTTTACCATTGCGGTGGACCCATTGGATGGTTCTTCGAACATTGATGTGGCTGCGCCTATAGGAACTATTTTTTGTGTACACGAGCGTTTAACAGCGCCGGGTGGCGATGTGGAGGGAGTGGATTTTTTGCAGAAGGGAACCGCAACAAGGGCAGCCGGTTATTTTATTTATGGAAGTTCAACCATGCTTATCATCTCTACCGGCAGGGGAGTAAATGGATTTACTTTGAACACTGCGGATAATGAGTTCTACTTATCGCATCCAAATATTATGATGCCTGAAAAGGGAAAGATATACTCCATCAACCAGGGCAATGCGCAAAAGTATGATGATGGGCTGAGAAATTTTCTGAACTATTGCGGAGAAGTAGATAAGGATACCTCGCGCCCATATTCGTTGCGTTACATTGGGTCTATGGTAGGCGATATACACCGTAACCTTATAAAGGGCGGCATCTTTATTTACCCTGCAAACAAAGGCGAAACAAAAGGAAAGCTACGTTTGCTGTACGAGTGTATCCCCATGTCGTTTATTGTTGAACAGGCAGGAGGCAAGGCCAGTGACGGGAAGATGAGGATACTGGAGATTCAACCAACGGATTTTCATGAACGATGCGCTATATTTATCGGGTCGAAGAATTTGATGGATAAGGCGCTGGAGTTTGTGAATCAGTAATAGCTACAAATGAAGCAATCGTTGCTGTTGGCATTTTCTTTCTTATCGCTGAAAATGCTATTAGCCAATGGCCCGGTTGCTGTGAACGATACCGTTACAGTTCATCAGAATTTTCATGTTACAATTCCCGTTACACAAAATGATATTGACCCAAATAGCGGAGCGCTTACTATCAATATTTCGTTCCCTTCTTTAAATGGAACTACCGCCATTGTTAACGGCAACCAGGTACTTTATACGCCCACTATAAATTATTCGGGGCCTGATTCATTTACCTATACGGTTTGCGATACTTTTAGCTTATGCGCAAGTGCCAGCGTTTATATTACCGTTGGTAATCCTGATCTGCCGCCAATGGGAGCAACTGATAATTATACTTTTAGTGATAGCGTGGTAAGTGAGGTGTTGAATGTTTTGGCTAATGACAGAGATCCGCAGAATGATTCCGTTTTTATTACAACCGTATTTGCTGTTGATACGATTCAGAATTTGGGAAGCATAAATCTTGATTCCACCGGGCAGGTAATTTTTACCCGTACCCCCTTTAGCTGTGGAACACAGAGTTTTGAATACGCAGTTTGTAATATCAGTACCTGTGATACGGTGAAGATCACCATCAACATTACTTGTCCTTCAAACATCTTTTTACCACAGGGTATTTCGCCTAATGGGGATGGTAAAAATGATGTGTTGGATTTTGTGGGACTTGAGTATTTTACCCCTGCAACGCTTAAAGTGTTTAACCCGTACGGCACAGTGGTTTACGAAAGCGATGACTATAAAAATGATTGGCAAGGTACGGAGTTAAACAGCACAAGAGCCTTGCCGGATGGCACCTATTTCTATGTACTTCAATTGCCCGATAAAAGGAGTTTTAATAACTACCTTATTATTAATCGTTGATTGCTAAATGCAAATGGAACGCGGATTAATTATGATCATTATGATAAAATTATGATCAATACAATGTATTTGCTTTTCTGTATTTATCATAACGCATCATAAAAAATCATCTTCATCAGCGTTCCATTGTATTTTCTTATGGAGCAATACCGGGTTTTTGGAGGGAGCGGTGGTCGGTAAATTCTATCACCGAATCTTCAGCAAGATAATCTACCCATATAGCATCGTTGGCTACGTCAATAGTAATGGTGGCACTTGGTTCTGTGCGGTCAGAGTCGCTGAAGAACATGGCGGCAAGGGTGCGGTCTTCGGCAGATACAACAATGGGTCTATCGTACTTTGCCTTAGCAATAAACACCTGGAAACTGTCCTTTAAAATATTGGCCAATCTCCTTTCAACCACATGGTTGGTCAGGAAGCCCACGTCCGATGGCATTTGGCCGTTATAATCAAGCAGGAAGCCAAATTCGCC
>JAQBNQ010000354.1 GCA_028288545.1 Bacteroidota bacterium | reverse complement strand
GATTTTAAGGGGACAATACCCAAAGCCCGCCACTATTATTCTGATACGCGAACGAATGATGGATAAAATGAGCGATACCTCGCGTATTGTAGAGCGCCTGCGCAAAGCTGGTTTTGTGGAACGCCTTGCCAGCCAGCAAGATAGAAGGGCTGTGGATGTTATGATAACTCAAAAAGGCCTTGAGATACTGGATGAGATTGACAGACGCGATGAAAAAATAGATAGACCTACCGCCTTTCTCAACCAGGAGGAATCGAAAGAGCTGAGCAGACTTTTGGGGAAGATGATAGATGGTTTGGTGAGTTAAATTAATCCGGCTATAGCTAGGACTAAAAGTGTTTTGCATTATCATTTGCTGTAGGATAAAATGCTTTTATGGAATCTCACCTTTCCGCGCCTCATCATGAAGTATGACGAGGAAACTTCTGTTAGGTCAGTTAATATTTATACTGTTGATTAGTTTGTGCTATGGGCAGCACAATGCAACAGGCACCAATGCAAAGCATAAACTTACCGGTGTAAAATATGCAAATTATAGATGCGGATACGATTCTGTATTTAGCTCTTATTTTCCTTATGACACTATTGTCATTAGTGGTTCGGATAGTGCAGGATTTATTCTGGACGGGATATTAATGCACCAACATACAACCACATTTATTCCTGCTACGGTGTATGAGAAAAAACCAGATTCAACGATTTTAAAAAGAATTACCCCCGAACCCTTGTCAATTTTTTCAATGGCCTTTTCATATCATTCCACTAAACAGATCTTCAAGCTAAAGCGCAGGAACTACCTCGTCTATAGATTTCAGGAATACAATTGATACGATCCTTTGTGCGGTCAACATCATAATCACATGAGATTTCCGATGGGGGTAATCTATTTCAGCCAGGATTTTGGAATACTGGTGGAAGATAAATTAGATTACGGTTATGATGTACTTATGCATATAAATAAAAAGAAAGTGCCTCAGGCGCTTATAGAGGCAATTTGAACAACAATGATGCTGTCGTACAAATCGAAGAGTTGACCAGGTCAATCAATTTGCAAAGGTCATCCTCCTGCTCTGAAAAGGTTTACCATCAATATACAAAGTATAGAAATAAGTACCACTGGCATTAAAACCGTGCCGGTATAACACCTCGTTAATACCTTGCTTAAGCAGCACCGGCATTTGTTTTAGCTGTTTTCCATTTATATCTGTAATGGAGATATAGGCTTTTTTATTTACAAAATTACTCCCTGAATAAATGGATATGGTAGTAGCTTCATCAAAGGGGTTTGGCTTGTTTTGCAAAAGCTCAATAACATTTCCGCTACCACCTATATCCTGAACATCATTAAAAGCACAACTTCCTGTACTGTTTAACCTAACTGTTACTTCATGACTAAAAAGGCTTTCTACGTTTTTAAAATCCATAGTTGCCACGCTTACAAAATAAGTACCGGTATCGCATAAATTAAGTGTATCAACCAGGGTATTAGTCATGTAATAAACGCTATCCCAATCATTGGTTAAGGTGCGTATACCAACTCTAAAACTGGCATAATTAAATTCGTTCAGTATTTCAATGCGTATCCGGTTTCCGGGTATTGTGTCGGCGGTAAAACCGGGTGTTGAAGGACCGATGGCAGCCATAGCCAATGCATTGCCGTTAATGGCCGTGTTGCGGGCCAGGTAATCAAAATCGACATAAAAGCTGTCTATCGTTCCGCTGTGATGAGCATCTACGCCTAAAATATCGCGTGATGTATGTTGCCTGTCGGTATAGGTTGAATCAATCATAGCGTCCCCGTTTTCATTAGCTGAAGTCATACGAATAGCGGTATAATTTTTCTGTCTGAATGGAATATGGTCGCCGCCACGGTTAAGGCGGTCTTCGGGTGTCATGATCTGGATTGCCATAGGTACGGCAACTATTGGAAGGAGCCGTTGCTTGTATTCCAGTTTTGTAAATCGTGCAAATTGTTTGTGCAATGAATTAAATCCCCCATAACTGAAAAGCCTGACGTTAGTGCTATCAATATCATTTAAACCGGGGCAGGAGGGTGCCGATGAAGTGACACCGCAGATAATACCCCCCACTATATCATTATTCAAAACGGCCTTTAACTGTATTCCCTTTTGCTGCACATAAGTTGCCATTGCATTTGCGCCATCCAACCCTTGCTCCTCGCCAATGGTAAGCATAAAAACAATAGTATGATTAAGCGTTAAATGACTCATTACGCGGCTGAATTCCAACACGAGCGCTGTACCGCTGCCATTGTCCTCCATACCTTGTGCAAAGCAGGCCGTATCACAAACGTCCTCGCAACGACTGTCGATATGCGCTTCCACGATCAATATGGATTTATCGCTTGTATCTGCACCCGGCAGCACAGCACAAATATTTCTGTGTTGCGGTGCATTGCAAATGCCCAGGTCGAACTGCAGATAGAAGGGTAGCAGACGACTGTTAGCCGCAGCGCTGAACGTCTGAAATTTTGCAAAAGCCCAGCGCCGGGCCGCGCCAATCCCGTTTATATTTGAAACAGTATCGGAACCCGTATTGCGATTGTGAAATACCTGTAGCTGTTGTATATAGCTCTTTAAAGAATCGGGAGATATATTGGATTGCAGATACCGGCTAATTGAATCAGGGTGATTGATGATCGTTGCCGCGCTGTAAGCAGCCGGATCGTAATTGCCTTTCATTACCTGCTCTGCACTTGGGTTGGTGCAAATGATGTTGGTTTGGGAAAAGGAAGCGACGCTTACAAAAATGAGAATAATGAAAAGGGGGAATGCCAAACGCATAACGGAATTTTTTATAAAACTAAGCAATTATAGACTCAGTCATTTTTAACAGGCTGAGACGACTTTTCGCATCTAATAATTTATTAATTTCCATAATGAATATAAAAACAGTGGCGCTAGTTCTGCTCGGTTTAAATATGGTTTTGCTGACAAACGCACAGACCTGGGCACCAAAAGGAGCTAAATGGACTTTCGGTGTTGGCTACGCAACGAGCCCGGCTATTGATTACACCGTATGGACCTCTACCGGGGATTCTTTAGTTGCGGGACATCTTTGCAAAATAATACGTGGTCGAGCTGTTGGCGATGACCTGTTTAGTCCAATGATTACCTATGAGGATAGCAACAGGATTTACATTTATGACCCGCTGGGCCAGCGCTTTACAACTCTTTATGATTTTAATAAAAACGCGGGAGAAACATGGACATTTAGACACGATACCTGTGATTTAGTCATTACGGTTGATTCCACTGGAATTGATACCATAAATGGATATACATTGAAAACTCTTTACCTGTCGTCAGAAGATCAAGCCTTTGACGGAAAGATATTAGAACATATTGGCCACACAGGCCGATCCCAACCCGGGATAGTTTACCATTGCTATGGAGAAATAACTGATATGGATTATTATTTGGGACTTCGATGCTATGAGGATAGCATTTTTGGATTTCATAGTTTTGGCATTGCCCCCAGCTGCGATTACACAGTAACCGGCATAACTACGCTAAGTAGCGCTCCATTTGAATTTAAAATTTTTCCCAACCCGGCTGTTGAAAGCTGCGCACTACAGTTTTCCGGTACAGCTATCAATTACAGCATTTCGCTTTTTGATATCCAGGGACAACTGCTAGCCTTTCCCTCTAATATTACGCAAAACGCATCATTTAATTTTAATACAAGCAGTTTATCTGCGGGCATGTATTCTATACGGGTAAGCGATAACCGGGGAAACGTTGTGGTCAAAAAAATGCTGAAGCTATAGAAGGTATAATAAAGACCGGCCTTAGTCCTTTTTTGTATATTCAAATTCAAAATTATCCTGTATGCAAAAACTTTACCTGTTTTTAATATTCGGATCTTTCAATTTACTTTGCCATGCGCAAACACAGCCTATTCAGCCTTTAACAGGGCCTGGTTCTGACAATCCCATATATACCGGGGTAACCCAATACGATTACGGAACCAACATGAACGCCGATGGATTTTGGCTGTTTGAACCGAAAGGTCCCGTGCCCGATTCGGCTAACCTGGTGGTGCTTATACATGGATGGGGCGAAACCAATTTGAAATTTTATGGTGCATTTATTGACCGTATAGTACGCGCAGGGAATATTGTTATTTGTCCGCGCTACGAGAAAACTGTGGATACAAATTATGGAACTTATACCGATAGCTGTGCCAGGGGAATACAAAGGGCGCTGGATACTTTACAACTGCCGGGCCACGTTAAGCCACGCCTTTACAATTATTTTATCCTTGGCCATTCCATGGGTGGAGTGTTAACCGCTAACATGACCACCAAATACGTTTATTATAATTTACCTAAACCCCTGGCGGCGTTTTCTATGGAGCCGGGGGCAGATCTTGCCGCGCTTTTATTAGCGCCGGCTGACTATGCAGGATTTCCGGCAGATGTGAAATATTTGATTGCTATTGGCAACGATGATGCTGTAGTTGATTCAACAGCCGGCAAAAAATTATTTTACGAAACCACATCAGTACCCACCTCGCATAAAAACCTGGTGCGCCAATTTGCTGATAGTCACGGAACACCCGCTATTACCGCCACACATTTTGAGCCCTGCTCGCTTGATAATGCATATGATAATGGAGAGGTTAATGTGGTAACCCTGGTCTCGACCGGAGTGCCAGCCGACGCGGTAGATTTTTATTTTTATTGGAAATTATGGGATGCCCTGGTGGATTGCGCATTGAACAATCAGAATTGCGATGTGGCTTTTGGCGATACTCCACAGCAACGATTTATGGGTAACTGGGGCGATGGAATACCTGTAACGCCCTTATTGGTAATCCCTTCTTCTGCTACGGCGATAAATGAACCAATGGGAGACAACAAAATTTCGGTCTTCCCAAATCCGGGTACAGGAAATTTTCAGTTAAGCATCTCAAATATCGAATTGCAGCCAATCTTCGAGTTGTTTGATATGAACGGCCGTATATTATTGGAGCAAAAAATAACAGAACCTCAAACTTTATTCCACCCTACCCTGGTTGCTGGCTTGTATTTTTACCAGGTGCGGAATGCAAAGGATGGATCAGTCTGTAAGGGCAAACTGGTGGTTCAGTAAACGTGTAGCAAAATTGCGGCTCAATGAGCTAACTCAAATTGCTCCTTAGCTTTTCGACCGGGACTCTTGATCCCTAAAACCATCAAACTCCAATATTTCTATACAAGATGCGTTTAGAGTACTCCGACATTAAACCAAATATTCTTAGAACTGTTATTGTAGGAACATCACTTATAATACTGCGGCATGAAAAAAATAATACTCCTTCTAAGCATTGTTTTATCTGTTACGACAGTTTTTTCACAAAGGCCGCAACTTAACCTGGTAGTAGTAGATACTGGCTTTTTGGGGCCCCTTGACCTAAAAAGTTGCGGAGACGACAGGCTCTTTATTGTTGAGCGTTCGGGTAAAATCAGGATCTTGCATAAGGGTGGTGGAATTGAACCGATACCTTTTCTTGATATTGGCCCTTCACTTAATATGGGTGATGCCGAACAGGGTTTACTGGGCCTTGCCTTTAGCCCAACGTATAAGCAAGATGGATTCTTTTATCTTAACTACAATACCGGGACGGGTGCTGGTGCAACTCAAATTTCAAGGTTTCATGTAAACGCACTTGATTCAAATATAGCTGATGCTGCGAGTGAGGTAAGCGTTTTAACCTTCGCTCAATCTTTTTCAGAACACAAGGGAGGCGATATGATGTTTGGGCCGGATGGCTATTTGTATATTTCGCAGGGTGATGGTGGCGATAACAATACAGGACCAGACCCATTGGGTAACGGTCAAAATAAAAATACTTTCCTGGGCAAAATACTGCGGATTGATGTACGAAATCAGAGCACTTACGCAGTTCCAACCACAAATCCATTTGTTGGGCAGGCCAATGTTAAGGAGGAGATATGGGCTTATGGATTTAGAAATCCCTGGAGGGCAAGTTTTGATAAATTGACCGGCGATTTATGGATAGGCGATGTGGGACAGGACAATTATGAAGAAGTGAATTTTCAAGCGGCATTGGCAGATGGGGGACAAAATTATGGCTGGAAATGCAGGGAGGGCTTACATCCGTATGATACTACGGGTTGTGCTTCCTCGGGGTTCACTGATCCTGTATTTGAATACGATCATTCCGACTCGGTGAGTTGCGCTGTAATTGGAGGATTTGTTTATAGGGGTACTCAATCGGCGAAGTTATTCGGAACCTATGTTTTTGCCGACTATTGCAATGGCAGACTGTATACCCTAAAGCAAACAAGCCCCGGAATATTTGCTGCTGACACTTTTCCAATATTGCCGGTGGTAATGTGCCATAGTATGGGGCAGGATAACAATGGTGAACTTTATACGCTTGGCGAAAATGGTTGGGTATATCATATTGCCGAAACCAGCGATTGCAAACCGGTGGCTTTTGTTTCTTCGACTGATACAATAGAAGGATGCCTGCCTATGATGTTAAACGCTTTATCGGGCGATACACTTTCATATCAATGGTATAATAGCAGTGGACCGATTGCGGGGGCCACTTCTTTTCAATATTCAATTGCACAAAGTGGTTGGTATAAAATCATGGTTTCAAAAAGCGGGGCGGGTTGTAGTTCTATATCCGACTCTGTATTTGTAAACCTTCATTCATCTACCCCGCTTTCGCCTGCGGTGGGTAAAATGCTTTTTTGCAACAATGATGCGCCGCAATCCTTAAATGGATATGTAATACCCGAAGGTGGGATTTATTCAGGTCCGGGAGTGGACAGCGACACTTTGCAGCCATCGGAGTTAAACCAAAATGCAACTGATATTTATTACAATTTTTTTAATGAATATGGCTGTATATCGCAACAGAGTTTTTTAGTAAGTGTTGAAAACTGTACAGGGATTAGTGAAGTTAGCTTATATGAAACTATAAATGTTTTTCCGAACCCGAACCATGGAGTGTTCACTATTGAATTAAAGGAGAACCAGGGAATATATAAGCTGATTTTATGCGATGAGTTAGGTAGAATTTGCTTTGAAAAAAATAATGAGCAGGGCAATAATATTTCTGTATCAATACCAAGCTTAAGTAAGGGAGTTTATGTCCTTCAATTAAAAGGTGCAAATACAAATGCAGTGAAGCGTATATTAGTGGATTGAAATCAATCTGCTGTTTAAAAATGGATAGTGCGCTTTTAACCGATACTAATAAACGGCTTGATTTTTTTCGATGGCTTACCGGTGCGTCTATCGCAATTACCGTTTTGGCCACCTGGAATTTATGGAGTTGCGATCGTGGCTGCCCTACTGCGCCGCTTATTGGCATTCACTCCTATATTTTTGGTATTGGGGGTTTAGTTTTCAAGTTGCTTTTAATTGCGTTTTCGTTTTTGTTTATACTCAAAATAAAATTGAGTGGGTGGCTTTTAACAGGCTTAATACTTATTGGTTTTGCAGATGACTTTAACCGACTGCTTCCTAACACTTACCAGTTTTTAATAGTGGTTATCCTGTTCAGCTTATTGCAAAAAGGCCGCGAGAGCACATTACTTAGCGGGTTAAGGATTATGCAGGCGGGCGTTTACGTTTGGACAGGCGTTTTGAAATTAAATTCTGGTTTTGTTAACCAGGCATCGGGATTTGTTTTTGACACCCTTCACATACAACATCCGCTTCCTCATTCAAAGTATATTGTACTGGTTGTGGCAGTATGGGAAATTGCTATTGGCATTTCTTTTTTAACCGGCAAGAAGGTCCGCGTAGCAATTTTATCAGCTTTAATATTGCACCTTATCATTAGCATTATTCTACTTGTTTCCGGGTGGAACCGGGCTATTATCTCTTACAATATATTTTTGATACTAGGCAATTTTATTCTTTTTTCAGGAACTTCAATTCGCCTAATCAGCGATATCGAAAAGCCAAAAGCATGGATTCAAAAAATTGCGATTGCCCTTTTTATTGTTTTGCCTGCGCTTAACCTGGTGCATTGGTGGCCTGATTTTATGAGCTCCAGCCTGTATTCGTACCGAAGCCTTACGGCTTTTATTTATATTGATGATAAGTTGAAGCAACAATTACCAGACGCCGCGCGAAGAGCAGTTTTTAATTCGAAACAAGGGCAATATATTTCGGTTACTCACTGGATACAAAATGAAACCGGCACGGTGCCCAACCCGCAAAAATTTGTTTATGACAAGATGTTTAAACAGCTGGAATCAAAATACAACTGTAGTGATAGTGTAACCCTCTATGTTTACTAGCGCCTGATTCCTTACGACTGCTGCGTTTGCCGTGTGAATGATGTAACTCTTTCCTATAATTCTACAATCATTAATGGGCTGTTCCAACTCATCTTTGCGTTGTGGTGGAAATTCTTTCTCCACTTAAATAAGCAAACAATGAAAATTAA
>JAQBNQ010000346.1 GCA_028288545.1 Bacteroidota bacterium | reverse complement strand
GTTGCCTTGCTTCAAAGTAAAGTGTCCATAGGCATTAAAAAAGCTATTTAGCAGCACAAGGTCAATTCCTTTTACTTCAAGGTTAATATCAAACTCAGGTTCTTCCTCCAGTAAATTCATGCCCACAGTTGCGCGAAGTGTTCCGTTCATCACTTTTGCTTCCACCTCAGCTTTTGAAGGCAAAATCTCCTGCGAATTCCTGATATTCGTTATCCCCGAACAGGATATATCAATACCTCCAATTCTAAATTCAACAACGGGGCTGGGCTTTATATCAAGATATTCCAAACTACCATTAAGCACTTCAAGCCTGTTTATAGCAAAAGGAATAAAGCCCGGAGAAGAAACAGGGGAGGAGGACTTTTCTCCTCCAAATTCTTCACCCCTTACAAATCTAACTGACGGTGCCTCTATGGCAGCCTCACAAATAATAGCTCCTTGCCAAAGCGATTTTAAATCAAAATGAATTTCAATTAATTCAGCCGAAATAAATAAAGGCCGTTCTCCGTTTACGCGGTTCATTTTATCCAGTTCAAATCCTCTTAAAATTATGGAGCCCATCCCAATCTTAACCTGGTCTATTTTGCCTTTGTAGCCCTTCATTTTGGCCATGTACCAGTTTGCCACATACTTCGCCACCCATGGCAGTAAAAAATTAAGAAATGAAATAACCGGCAACAACAAAAACAACAACCGGAACCATTTTTTCGCGCTATGCTTCTTTTGATTTCCCATGGCACATAATTTTCAATATTCATGCCCTAAGGGTTCTTTGGTACAACTACCCATCTTTTTTACGTGCAACGTCTTTCGCATCTTCGATTGTAGCCTTGTTATCTTTCGTGGCGCTTGTATTTAATTCCTCACCTCGTAAAATGGCGAGTGCCCGTGTAAATTCAGCCCCGAAAAAAACTATCCGGGAGGAATAAAATACCCACGCCAACAAAACTATTAATGAACCCGCCGCCCCATAGCCATTGGCTAAATTGCTTTTACCTATATACAATCCTATCATGTACTTTCCCGCAATAAATAGTACGGTGGTAAAAAGCGCCCCCGGCCAAACTATCTTCCATTTCATTTTTGCATCCGACATAAACTTGTACATAAAAGCAAAAAGCAATAGTGTAAGTCCAAATGAGAGCCCCAGGTCAATGGAGGCCAGTATAATTTTAGATAGAGCCGGTAAATGCGCCCCAATGTATTTTGACAATAAGGCAAGTCCGGCGTGAAACACCAGCGATATCAAAAGCAAAAACGCCACACATATTATCATGGCAAAAGAAAATAAGCGGTTCACCAAATAACTCAATAATTTTTTTTTAGCCCCTGGTTTTAAGTCCCAAATGGTATTTAATGATGAACGCAACTGGTCAAAAACACCTATAGCACCAGCTAAAAGGAGCACAATAGAAATTACTGTTGCAATCCATGTTCTGCCGGGCTGGTAAGCCGCCTTAATCATATCCTGCATCTGCTGTGCCGTACTGGAACCTAATAAACCTTCTATCTGGTTTTTAATCTCCCCTTCCACGGCTTTAGGTCCCAAAATGGTTCCGGCGACCGAGATAATAATTATCAATATGGGAGCAATAGAAAATACCATGAAATAGGAAAGGCCCGCGCCAAGGGTAGATGTATCGTGGGCCCGGTAAAGAGTAACCGTATTTTTCATTACGTTCCAAACGGGCAACACGATCGCCCTTAATCGTTTAGCGCTATTTTGCCCAAAATGCAATATGTCCTTCCAGGCTATTTTATGCGTTGTCGCTTCCATGTTTTTCAAGGTTTATTTTAACTCTCAAAATATTATACCAATAAAGTGGAACGCATTTTTCATACCTCATTTAAAACCGCTGTATGAAATTTCCACAAACATTTTCGGGCAAGGGACATAATATATATGCTGTGATAGAAACACCCCAGGGAAGCCGAAACAAGTACAACTACAATACAAAATACGGCTTTTACGAATTAGATAAAATATTACCAGCCGGCACTTGTTTCCCCGCTGATTTCGGCTTTATCCCTCATACTATGGCCGAAGACGGCGACCCATTGGATGTACTGGTGATAATGGACATAAGGTCGTTTACCGGTTGCCTGGTTGAATGCCGGGTGATTGGTGTAATGGAAGCCACGCAAAGGGAAAAGGGCGGCAAAAAAGAACGTAACGATCGTATTATCGCTGTCTCCACGGCTTCCATAGACCATTCCGGGTTGAACCATGTTAATGAGTTAAACAGCAACTTTGTTAAGGAACTAACCCATTTTTTTGAATACTACAATTCTATGTCAGGCAAAAAATTCAAAATAGTAGGGATAAAAGGCCCTAATCAGGGGTTAGAATTGGTCAAAAAGCACATGAAGCCCCACAAGCAATAGGGCTATACGAAATAAAAAAATATACGGGAACGCTTTTTGTTCTATCCGCACTAAATAGAAGTTATGAAAGTAATTACCATCCAGGAAGGAAATAAAATGCGGGTCGCCATGATTCCCGAAACCGCTGCCGATGAATTTATTATGAAGGCCCTACGTTACGCCGACGGCAACCAGACAAAGGTAATCCCACTTGATACGAGTGAACTTGAAAGGGTCACTAATCCCTACAAAGAATCCGGTCATGCCATTGGCAAATCCAAACAGGCTGTAATCATTGAGTTAACTGTAGACCGTTTCCCCAAACTGATAGAAGCAGAAGATGAAGTTTTTAAAACCGAAGAATTCGCCATAAAAAAGATCGTTTAAATGGATTGGTTAAACTCCTTGTTAGGATTAACAGTTAGTGAACTAACCCCCGGCCAAATGGCAGCGCGGGCCGTGGTGGTATTTTTCATTTCATTGGCTTATATAAGAATTGCCGGGTTAAGAACCTTTGGCAAGTCCAGTGCTTTTGACCAGATAACTGCAATAATATACGGAGCAATTATGGGGCGCTCGGTAGTTTCAACTTCCTCATTTGGAGGTGCGCTATTGGCAACATTGGTTATAATGCTGCTGCATCGCCTGGTAGCTTATTTAACTTTAAAAAGTAAAAAGCTGGGCGCCATATTAAAAGGCAAACCCCTGCTACTGTTTCGCAATGGAAATATAGAAGAGACCAACACGCGTAAAGCGCATATTACCGCCGAGGATATGAGTGAAGCCATGCGCTTATTACTTACTATCAATAACCTGGATGAGGTGAAAGAAGTTTACCTCGAAAGATCAGGCGAACTAAGCGTCATTAAAAAAGAAGAAAAGCCATAAAACAACATACCTGCAAAACTGGCACATATTTTCGATAGCATTTCAAATAAAAAAGAAAAAGATGAAACGGGATTTAAGCAATAAAAGAGTTGCCATCATTGCTACCGATGGTGTTGAGGAATCGGAATTTACTAAACCCTATCAGGCCTTAAAAGATGCTGATGTTAGTGTGGATGTAATTTCACTAAAAGCGGGTAAAATAAAGGCCTGGAACAAGAAAGAATGGGGCAACGAATACCCTGTTGATAAAACTATTGATTCCGTAAAAGCCACCGATTATGATGCGCTGGTTTTACCCGGTGGTGTAATGAATCCCGATAAACTAAGGGTAAATAAAGAAGTAGTAAACTTTACTAAAGCCTTTATGGACAGCGGGAAAACCGTTGCCGCTATATGTCATGGACCGTGGACCCTGGTGGAAACAGGAAAACTCGCCGGCAGAACAATGACCTCTTATCCTTCCATAAAAACAGACCTCATAAACGCCAAAGCAAACTGGGTTGACCAGGAAGTGGTAGTAGATAAAAACCTGATCACCAGCAGAAAGCCCGATGACCTCCCCGCCTTTTGTGAAAAAATGCTGGACGCTATTGGAAAGGCGTAAGATAAGACATCTGGTTTTCGATCATTATTAAAAAATAAAGTACAAAAAATATTTTACTATGTATCACGTAGCCCTTATCATCTTTCCTATTTTGCTTGTTACCGGTCGTATTGGACTTTTACTGCTTATTAAAGCCTTGCAATTGTTTCACCTGCTATCTATGGGCATAGTACTATTGCTTATTGCCGTGATATATGAAAGCTCGTCAAAAAAAGGCCGCATTAGCAAAGCTAAGCGGCCCATCAAAAAATATGCTTCTTACCGTTAATTCAATTCATCCTGGTCAATCTCCCCGACTCCTTCATTCGATTCATTGCCCGGGTTGCTGTGTATCTCTTTTTTTATTTTTTCCTTTTGTCCGGGGTCTGCACCGGGGTCAGGATTCTTAACCGGCACTTTTACCGGTACATCACCCGGGTCTTCGTCGTTATCATTGTTAGTGACTTTTTTCTGCTCGTCAGCATTGGTAACTTTTAAATCCTGGTTAGTTACTTTTTCGTTCTCACCCGATCCAGTCCCACTGCCCGTACCTTTCTTTTCCTTGTCATTCGGTTTCATAAAAATTGGTTTATACTGTGATTAAATAAATTGCGCCACTTATATTTTATCCACGCGACTTATACTTCAAAAATTCAGACTTGCCTTTAAATTGCTGGGGGTGATATTTATTTTCGGATTTCTTCAACCCATTACCTGCATAAATATT
>JAQBNQ010000316.1 GCA_028288545.1 Bacteroidota bacterium | reverse complement strand
GTTAACACTGCAACTTGGCTTATTGGTAGCGCCGCTTCCCCAGTTGCGGTCAAAATTATCTGTTGCTTCGGTAACAAAGCCCCTGTAGGTTGCAAAGTCGCGGGCGCCGCTGGAACTGGCATCATAAACGTAACCGATCCAGGATCCATTTCCATAGGTAACCTGGTCACCTCCGCCCGTACAGGTTTGTGCCTGAGCCTGCAAAAAAAACACTGCTAAAATGAATATTGAAGAGAGGGAAAAACGTTTCATAAGCCAAGGGGTTTGCGTTACGAAAAATGTCTGAATACTATATTACAAAAGCACTACTATAATTTCTGTCAGTGGCGAGATCATATCTCACATAAGGTGTCCGTCCTGATCGCTTATAAATGGGAAGTTATAATGATTAATCCAATTTATCAAATTGGCAAAATAAGTATGGACTAACTTGCCAATATTTGAAATATCATAGTTTGTTAACACAAAAATAATTCCATCAAAAAGCGTTGGCCCAAATAATATTTCCATACATTTAAATTCGCTTGTATCAAAAGTTATCTGCTTTAAGAAACTTTTGGGATCAATGAAAAGAGAGCAAAATGAAAGCGGGCGTTGCGTCAATAAAGGAATCAGAATAAAAAAAATATATACTTTATGAAAGCAAAACTCCTCTCTATTTTAACCGGGCTTATCTTTTCTGCAACTTCGGGTTTTGCACAGGTACCCCAGGGAGTTAATTACCAGGCTATAGGTCGCGATGGCACCGGAGCCATACTTGCCAACCAGCACATCAGCGTAAGTTTTGCTGTTCATGATGGCTCTGCCGCCGGAACAATCGTTTACCAGGAAACCGACACGGCAAGCACAAACCAGTTTGGATTATTTACAGTTGTGCTTGGCCACGGAACGCCGGTACTTGGAACTTTTCCTGCAATTAATTGGGGAACCGGTAACAAATACCTGGAGGTAGATTACGACCCAAACGGCGGTACTAATTATAGTATAATGGGCACTGCACAATTAATGAGTGTACCCTATGCTTTATATGCAGGTAACACCAATGCATCCGGAATTACAGGACCTACAGGTGCCGATGGAGCAACCGGCCCACAGGGAATAAGTGGTACACAGGGTGCTACCGGGGCTGTCGGACTGCAAGGAAATACAGGAGCCACGGGCGCAACCGGACAGGATGGAACTACAGGTAATACGGGAGCCACAGGGCCAACCGGTAATACCGGCGCAGGTGGTGGCGCAACCGGACCTGCGGGACCTACAGGTGCTACGGGAATTACAGGTGATACAGGTGCAACAGGTGTTGGAGGTGCTGGCCCTACCGGACCAACAGGAGCAACAGGTGTTGGAATAACGGGGCCCACAGGACCGACTGGAGATGCCGGACCTACGGGTGCCTTTGGCGGACCAACAGGGCCTACAGGCCCAACCGGACCAGCAGGAACAAGCTCCAGCGCGGCAATGACTTATGTGGTTGATAGAGTGCAAAGAAGCAACCCCATCCATAC
Organism: Bacteroidota bacterium; assembly: GCA_028288545.1. Taxonomy (GTDB): domain Bacteria; phylum Bacteroidota; class Bacteroidia; order Chitinophagales; family LD1; genus Bog-950. The sequence goes on along the minus strand of JAQBNQ010000316.1, from coordinate 1,658 downwards.
CATTGGTACTGTTAGTAATGCTACCGGAAACCTGGCTGTGCAAACGGGCGATGTGGTGGTTATCCAGGCAACTTTCAAATTTACTTTCCCAAGCGGTAGTGGTACCGATCAGCCTACATTTGGAATAAACATTACTGGCTGCACTACTACTACCATTACCGATAGCTATGAAGTGGGAGATGCTGATGATATTAAAAGAGGTCAGTTACAACCTATAAGCCTTCAATACATATATACTGCTACCTGTACTGGCAATTTGCAATTTGCTTTATACATGGATACACAAACTAATTCCGACGACCCATCGAATACTGCAGATGTGGTAATAGTTGCAACCAAGTACTAAAAGCGCTTTCGCGTTTACTTGATAACTCCTGCTATACGGCCAATGTTCCAAACATTCATAAACAGGAAACTGTATTTATTTTTGCGCGCTTCCTCCTCCTCGCGATGCCACAGGTGCAAGTTACTTGCCAGGTATAAATATCCGAAATGGTAAGCTGTATGATCCCAGCGTTTTGCGGCAATCAATGAAAGTGGATAGCGATAATGGGGTTGACGACGGTTCACTATTTCCTGGGCCTTTAAACGTACCTCTACGGCTTTTGCCAAAAGTGAATCGCCATTAAAATGTTTCTTTTGAAGAGCCGCTTCGCGCCGGTTAAGAATATATTGGGTGGTATAGGAACGGTGCAGGGCCCTTAACCCGGTTATTTCAATTCCATCGGCCCATTCGTTGGAAACAGAGTCTGGCCGCTGTTGCATAGAAAGGGCCAGCGCGGCTGACTTTGCTGCAAAGCCATTCAACTTAGGTATGATCGTAGTTCTTAGCTCTGAGATCACATCGGCTGGTGCTTTGCGTTCTAAAAATTTGTACGACCATTTTGGTCTTGGCTCGTACTCATTGCTCAATGCCTTTATGTTTATTTCATCGGTAACAGTCATCGAAGTCATCCATTGCATTAGGGTGCTATCCTTTAAGTATTTCTGTTGCAGCGTTAAGGCACCGTCCATTTTTTCGAGTTGGTATGGAGTACTCATTTGAGCCACATACATCGTTGGCGTCCTTTTTTCAGGCAACCCGTTATAAGTATATTGCCAACTCCAACGGGCAATGCTCCAGTCAAACAACCAATAGCCCCACTCCCAACCCGAGCTAAACGTAACATGGCCGGGAACTCCGTATTTTACACAGGTATCAATGTCAGTTAAGCGGGCAGATAAATAGGGCAGCAAAAACATAGGTATCGAGTTATCAAAAGTTACCCAATAGGCCGATTCGGGGTAATACCAGGTCTCGCGGATTTTCATTTGCTTCAACAAAAAATCAAACTGGTGACGTTGATTCTTGTTTTCATATACAGGTGCATTGAGCTCGGTCATATCGTAAAACATAACCGTGTGCGATAATACTCCACGCTGCCTGTCCAATGCAATAGAGGCCGAATCCCATGCAAAATCTTTGTGTTTATCGCCCATTTCATTTTCGTGCTTAACCACATGTTGACGGCCCATTAACTTGGTGTGGCTATTTTTTAATAACCAGGCAATAACATATTGACGTAACTCTTCCTTTTTCTTTTTATTACCGGCAATAAATTCGGCGGTAGAAAATTCCATATTAAAAAAATCCCAATCCGCTTTCATCAGCCATTGCA
>JAQBNQ010000311.1 GCA_028288545.1 Bacteroidota bacterium | reverse complement strand
CATATTTCTTCTTTGTCAGATGCTATTCTTCAACCCGGGCAATCCTTTCATTTTAATGTAACGGCCTCTGATCCTGACAACGGGCAGGTGGATTCACTTTTTATTCTAGGCGGCCCTATGCTGGATTCAGTTAATGCCCCGGTGTTCCTGGCAGTAAACGGCAATCCGGCTACCGGTGCTTTCAATTGGACTACCGGTGCTTCCTTTGCCAGGCAACAGCCTTATATTTTTTCCATCATTGCTTTAGATAATTATAGATTTTCAGTTGACTCAACACCGGCTGGTCTTATAGACTGTAAAACTTTCAGGGTATGGGTAACAGATACAGCGGCTTCGGCCTGTGCATTGTCTAACATCAATGAGGTGCAAAGCAATACGTTCAGCATTTTTCCTAATCCTGCAAGTACCGAATTAAGCATCGTTACTGACGGACAAAGACCATCATTGATTTCAGTTTACAACTTTAGCGGTCAAAAAATAATGGAGCAAGGGTTTGCACCTCAACTCCATATCAGCCAACTTTCTCAGGGGATTTACTTTGTTGAAATAACCGCTAACGGAAATATTACCAGGAAGAAATTTGTAAAGCTGTGAGTTCTATGAGTTAATTGTTACGATGCGAACCATTAAAATTCTCCTGCTCCTTTGCTTTGCAAGTCCCGCTTTTGCGCAGGATACCACCTATTTTAATGACTATTCCTTACTTTCCCGCTGCCTTAACAGCGATAGATCTGTAATGCTGGATACGGGTTCAACAGTTTTTAAAACAGCGCAACAAAATGTTTTAAAATACTGCAACGATAAATACAACTTTAGGGTAGATACCTGCGCTACATTTTACTCGTGCCGCAATTATTTTTCTGTAAACACAAGTGTTTACTCCCAACAGCAGCAAAGGTATTGCGACGAACATTTAAAATACCAGTTCTTCATAACCATCAAAATAAAGCCCGGCTTTTATTACGACCTCAGTTTTATATTAGATAGCACTTTGCAGGTAAAAGATGGACCGGATGTTTGCCCCCGGGCCGGTGCAAAAAAAATATGGGCGATTAAAGAATGGAGTGCAATCGTTGAACAGGTAAAAAAATACAGGGATGGTTTTATTAATCCAATCGACAGAGGCGGTGTTGACCTGGTGTGGAATTACAAGAAGCGAAAATTTGTGTACGAAGTAAGGCAAGGTGTAAACTTAAGTAAACCATCCGGCCACACTGTTGCAGGTTATTCAGGTTTTTATAAGGCGAACAAATTAATTGTGGATGCCAAAACCGGAAAAGTGCTTAAAGCATTTACACAACAAAATTGCATATTAATTGATCCTGCGTTTTAAGGATTGTATTTCATCTTATTTCTAATGTCGGGTTCTTTAAAATAGGTGATGTTGTTTGCATTTGTCTTGCTTCTGATATCTAGTGTCTAATGTCTGATCACCTTTTCTGCGGGTTCTCAGCCATTAGATTATTTTTATAATAAAATTGATACCATGGGTGTGACCCCTAATAAGTTTGATCGCACAATAGAAAAAGTTAACCACTACGTACTGAAGTATTTAATATTGGTAATTTCGGTTTGCATTTTTTTGGGTGCCATTCATCTAACCTGGCTTATTATAAGCCAACTTATACATCCGCCATATGGGTTGCTGGAAGTTGATAAACTACTTGATTTCTTTAGCCTTGCACTTATTATTGTGGTGGGTTATGAATTGACCAAATCCCTTTCCATTATTGTGTCCTCTGAAAAAATTCCGGTTATCAAAATCATTCAAATTGCTTTAACTGCCGTAGCCAACAAGATAATTACCATTGAAAAAGACACCAGTCCTACCTATTTATACGGAATTGCCGCCCTTATTCTTGCACTTAGCGCCAGTTTGTTTTTTATTAATTTTAAGAAGGGAGAGGATTAAGGAATTAGAACTTTGTGGTGTCCTTTATCGGCGTCTAAAACGAGAGATTTATTTTTGGCGAAACATATGGGCTAAGCTCCCGTTAACCACTCTTTCGCTTCCTCCACGGTATCAAAAAAATTGATGGCAAGTTTATCCTTATCTACCTTGTACGAGATAGTTTCCACCGCTACTTTATTAAAGTAATTTTTGGGCTTTACCAGGGCAATGGCCTTAAATCCAAATTTAATAGCACGGGGCAAAAATTGGGTTTCCATCCATTGTTGGTCGTCTTGCCCTATAATAACCATATCCTCAACGTCTGCTAAAACCTTGGTGGCCCGGTTTTCAATCAGCAGGTTCAGCATAATTTCGGTGCCTTGCCTAAACTGCTCGCTGGTGGCATAGCCTTTCCAGTTCATGGTAACATAACCGTCTTCGGGCTTAAAGTAAATATCGTAAACGTCCTGGCTATTTGAACTCATAACATTGCTTTAAACGGAATTTTAATAAATACTATGCCAAAAATAATGAACCTGGCTAAAATAATGAATGGCTTGTGTTCGGTTTAACCAACAAATGTTTCATCCAATACTTCCCATTCCTTTATCTCAAACACCATTTCGGGGCCGCCAAAATAATTGTCGCCAACTACCAGTGTCCATTGCTCCTTGCCTGTAAAGTTTTCCGGCAGTTCTATTTTATGAACATTCATGGTGGGGTACTGGTGTATGGGATCATCTTCAAAAAAGCTATCCAGCCGTTCTTTACCTATCGCAAAATAGCCGGGTAAATGAGTAAACAACTCTTCAAAAAAGCGCACCCTATCCGGGGTTAAGCTCTTTGCCTTTATTTTATTTTCATTTCCACCATGTGTAGCAAGTTGCCTGTTAATTGAGGCTATTTTCTTTTTAAATAATTCTGGTTCCATTGGTTGTTGTTTGTGCCATAAATATAATTAAGTCCTTTCTATACCGTAGTACCGGTGCGGTCAAAGTTTTATTTAATTTATTAGCCATCGCAATCTTTCTTACGGTCTGAAAAACACGTCACCAGGCAAAACTTCAAGGATATAAGGTGGCATCCCTAAAGGGCAATGTCATTAAGTTAAGGGTTCATAGGTACGACCCGCCCTGGGGTCGCATAACTTAGTTTGTCATCTTGCTATAAATATTTGACTCCGCTGGAGTCGGGATACATTAAGACGACGAATGCTGACCTCGGAGAGGTCACATATTTATAGCAAAACAAAGAAAAATGATTCGACTCCAGAGGAGTCGCATAAGTATTGCTTAACTTAACGACATTGCTCTAATGGGACGCGATTGTCTTTCTAATTTATCTACCCATATGCTGTGCCTAAGGGCACATGGCGTTGCCTGTATATTTCGTCTGCACTCCATTCCCGTAGGGAATTAATATTGGTAGCTATGATCATGAGTCATATTCTCGTACCGGTAGGTACGATACCCATTAGTGCCATTTAACGGAATAGGCCTTTTAAACAGCCTTATTAACTGGACATTCGCTTTTAACTTGCTGAACAAACAATAACGCACAATATTTTACGCGTTCTACCATTATCATATCTTGTATTTTATACCGGTTTCGTTGTTAAAATGGTTATAGGATTTCCGGTATGACCATTTCTAACATTGAAATCGCATTGTTTTAATTGGATTATTTTCAACGTTGAAATGGTATCATTTACTCCGTGAAGTTTGCCACCACATCTGCATATAACTATCCTAAAATCAGTTTAAAACGAACTGGTTTTTTGTTGTTACTGTTATGCCTGGTGTCAACTGCATATGCGCAGAAACTTTCCAATATCCGCTATAAAGTGTTTTACACCAAAGGCGATACGCTAACGCTGGATAGCCTGAGCGTAATTCCCGGTACTATCGCTGTTCGAAATGCCAACTCCTCGGAGGCTATAGATTCCAACACATACACTGTTAAAGCTTTTGAATCGAAACTTGTTTGGAAAAAGAAACCTGCAGTTGATTCGGTTAAAATATTCTACCGCGTTTATCCTTTCTCCTTACCCGGCGAAACCTACAACAAAAGCTACCAGGCTTATGTAAACTATTCGGCCAATTCAGTGGTTCACCCGTTTATCTACAATCCCGAGGAGGTAAAAGGCAAACTGATTGATTTTGGAAGCCTCGATTACAACGGTAGTTTTTCGCGAAGCATATCTTTTGGCAATAACCAGGATGTGGTACTCAACTCCCTGTTCAACCTCCAGCTATCGGGAATGTTAACCAAGGATATAGAGATTACGGCTGCTATTACCGATAACAATATCCCTATTCAACCGGAGGGCAATACGCAACAGATACAGGAGTTTGATAAAATATTCATTCAGTTGCGTAAAGACCAACACAAGGTTATAGTGGGCGATTTCGACCTGGCCAACCCGGATGATTACTTTATGAAGTTTTCGAGAAAATACGAGGGGGGCTCCTATAGCGGTTCGTACAAGATAAAGAATGTGGGCATTTTTAAAACTGCGGTGGCGGGTGGTATCTCACGCGGAAAATTTGCCCGTAATACTTTGGTGGTAACAGAAGGTAACCAGGGCCCCTATAAGTTAACCGGTGCTAATGGCGAAACACTTATTACCATCCTCGCCAATAGTGAGCAGGTTTTTGTTAACGGCGCAAAAATGGATAGAGGTAATGACCGCGATTATGTGATTGATTATAACCTGGGCGAAGTAACCTTTATGCCCCGCAGAATTGTTTCGGCAGACCTGCGTATAGTAGTGGAGTTTCAATATTCAAACAATGATTATACGCGCTCTGCTGCCTTTTTAAACACCGAGTTGCAAATGAAAAAGGCCAACATCCATTTCAACTTATTTTCAGAACAGGATGCTAAGGGGCAGAACATTCAGCAAACGTTGGACGCTGATAAAAAGACCTTTCTGGCTGGTTTAGGGGATAGTATTCAAAAGGCTTATTACAAGGGTTATGATACGGCTTCATTCGACCCAAACCGTATATTATATGAAATGAAGGATACCACGCTATTCCCCTTCCCAAAATTCGATTCCATTTTTGTTTATTCCACCAATCCTTTAAAGGCAAAGTTTGCAGTCAACTTTTCGTTTGTTGGCGAGGGGCGTGGCAATTATGTGCCATCCACCTCGGTAGCCAATGGCCGGGTCTATCAATGGGTGGTTCCGTTCTTCGATACTATCAATCACGTGTTTATTCCTGCCGGTTCTTATGAGCCGGTAATATTACTGGTAACACCCAAATACCAACAGATGTACACACTGGGCGGCGATTATCACATCAACAAGTCAAATGTTGTAAGTGGAGAAGTTGCGATGAGCAACAATAACCAAAACATGTTTAGCACCAAAGATAAACAGAACGACATCGGCTTTGCGGGTCGCGCAGGTTATAAAGGTTCCATCGCCACAAAAACAGATAGCATCAACAAAAAGAATGAGAGCATAACTTTTGATGTTAACTACGAGTTTCAGCAAAACCGGTTTACGCCCATCGAACGTTTTCGTGCAGTGGAGTTTAACCGCGACTGGAACCTGGGCACCAGCGATCAGCAATATAACCAACACCTTGCTACTGCAAACGTTGGCTATGTGTGGAGCGGTTTAGGAAGTCTTACCTATCATTTCAGAGCA
>JAQBNQ010000285.1 GCA_028288545.1 Bacteroidota bacterium | reverse complement strand
CTAGGCGATCGTTTAAGTTACTACCAGGATGCTGTAGCCACTGAGGCATATATCGCAACCATGAGGCGTCGTATTTCTGCAAGGCGCCACGCCCGGCTGCTGGATTATATTGCACACGATGGTTGTAACGCACGTGTTTGGGTACAAATTCAGACTGACCAGAAGAATATTGTGATACTACAATCGACGATGCTGATGGCAAGCAGCATCGACAAGTTGATAGTTGATCAAAACGAAGCAGAAAAACTTTTAAGAGAAACCGATTCAGTGGCTTTTGAAACGATGCACGACATTACCTTGTACAACACCCAAAATCAAATTTCCTTTTATACATGGTGGGACAGCAATTGCTGCTTACCGGTGGGCAGCACACGCGCCACTTTATTAAATGAACCGGAATTGTTTTTAGCTGAAGGCGACGTATTGATTTTTGAGGAAATACGAAGCCCTGTAACGGGAGCGGAAGCAGATGCCGATCCAAACCACCGTTGTGCAGTCAGGCTAACAAGCGTAAATAAAAACCTTGATAAGTTAACTAATCTCAATGTACTGGATATAGAATGGTATTCGGGAGATGCGTTACCCTTTGCATTGTGCCTGACCACAACAAATTCAGACGGCGGGCAGTTTGAAATAAGCGTTGCAAGAGGAAACATAGTATTGGCGGATTACGGAGCAACACAAAATAATAAGCAATTGAATCCGGCGGCTGCCAACGGTCAGAAATATTATCCAATGCTGGCTGATAAGAATGTCACCACAATCGTCGCTTACGATCATAACATCGAAAAAACGAACCCGGCCTCGGTAACTATATTGCAGGATCCTCATAAAGCTCTTCCAACGGTCCGCCTGAGCTATCAGCAGCAAACCTGGCAGGCGCAAAAAGATCTTCTAAACAGCGACAAATTCGCCACTGAGTTTGTCGTAGAAACAGAGAGTGACGGAACTTCTTATCTGCGGTTCGGAGATGGCATATCGGGCAGGAAACCAGATAATGGTTTCTTTCCTAACGCGAAATATAGAGTTGGCAACGGGAATGATGGAAATGTTGGGGCTGAAGCGATCAACACTATTGCTTGGAACCAGGGCGGAATTATCAATGTACGAAACCCCTTGCCGGCAAGGGGCGGCACAGAAGCCGAAACTATAGAACAAATACGGCAGTATGCCCCACAAGCTTTTCGTACACAGGAAAGAGCTGTCGTTGAATCCGATTACGTTGAAAAAGCAAAGCTTCATCCGGAAGTTCAAAACGCCGCGGCCAGGTTTTACTGGACCGGCAGTTGGTACACAGTTTACATCATTATCGACCGCCTGGGAGGTAAAGATATTGATGGGGATTTTAAGCAGGAGCTCGTCGTATTGCTCGATCAATATCGAATGGCCGGCTATGATCTCGAAATCATACAGACCACCTTTGTACCATTAAATATTACATTAAATGTTTGTATTAAACCGGGCTATTTCCAGGCTGATGTAAAACAAAGCTTGCTGCGGGTATTTAGTAATTCTCTGTTGCCAGACGGCACTAAAGGCTTTTTCCACCCGGACAATTTCACCTTCGGCCAACCTGTTTATCTGAGCGCTATTTATGCGGTGGCATTGGCCGTAGATGGTGTTTTATCAGTTGAAATAAAAACATTTCAACGCTGGGCAAAAAATCCCGACGACGAAATAAAAAACGGTTTGATAAAAGCTTCTGCGTTAGAAATTCTTCGCTTAGATAATGATCAGAGTCTGCCTGAAAATGGGAAAATAGACTTCATAATGCTTAATGGCCTATGAGTAATTCGGTTTCCAATCTCTCTGTTTGCGGATGTTGCGGCAATAAAAATGCATCGCCGTCAATAGATAACGTACAAGGCCTTTCTGCACTGCGCTACCGAATAGGCACGTATGAAAGTTTTAAAAAGGGAATGCTGGATGCAATTTCCGATGCGGACGCCTTATCAAAACTGACTACCAGGTACGATGACGACTTAGCTATGGCAACCCTTGATGCCTGGGCAACGGTATTAGATGTACTTACTTTTTACCAGGAACGCATTTGCAACGAAGGCTATCTGCGTACAGCAGTTGAACGACTTTCGGTAGTCTGCCTTGCCAATCACATAAGCTATAAACCGTTGCCCGGACTGGCAGCGGCTACCTACCTGGCGTTCTCTATGAACGAGGCCCAGGGAGCCCCGCCAACAGCCGTAGTTCCTGCTGGTACCAAGGTGCAAAGTATACCAAAGCAAAGCCAACTGCCCCAGGTATTTGAAACCATAGAGCAGATAGAAGCCAGAGTGGAATGGAATAAAATCAAGCCGCAAACCACCACGATAAAAATGCCACGGCCAGGCGATACAGAAATTTATCTTGATGGCATACAAACCGGATTACAGTTGGGCGATAGAGTTTTAATTGTCAGTGCCGAACACGGTAGTAGTTCAACCGGTGAGGAATGGGATTTCCGTAGAATATTGGCACTTGCCATTAACACAAATAACGGGTATACCAAAATAACTTTAGACCGGGCATTGGGCCTTACCATTAAGGGCAAATCAGTATCTGAAACAATACCTTTTAAAGTGTTTGCTATGCGGCAAAAAGCTAATTTGTTTGGTTACAATGCACCCGATTTTAAAAGTATGTCTGGAAGTATAAGAGCAGAGTTCCTTTCGCAAGGTTTATCTGCCTCATATTTCACGGGGATTTCTTTTAACACATTTGCCGGATCGGGGGTTGATAGTGTCATAGATTTTACGGTTACCAATCCGACGACAACCACTTTTCCATTAGGCCTGAACAATAATTTTTCCATCAGGTGGTCAGGGTTCATACTCCCGGCTGTAACCGGCAATATAACTTTTAATCTTTCCGGCGCTGATGATGGGGTAAGATTGTGGATTGATAATAAGTTAATTATTGATAATTGGGGTTTAGGAGGCGGAACGGGGGCAATACCACTTCAGAGTGGACAACTATACCCTATCATATTAGATTATTTTCAAGCCAATATACCAGGCGCCAATCCTGCCAGAGTACAATTACAATGGTCGGGACCGGGATTGGCAAATGAAATTATACCGGCTAATTATCTTTTTTATTCAAACGGGAACCCAACTGAATGGCCTGGCTACACCATTTCGACCATATCATCTCCTAATGCGCAAACGATATACCTGGACGCTTTATATCCTAAAATTTTGACTGGTGGTTGGTTAAT
>JAQBNQ010000274.1 GCA_028288545.1 Bacteroidota bacterium | reverse complement strand
CATATTTGTTCCAAACGCGTTTTCACCAAATGGGGATGGTAATAATGATTACTTCCAGATGTTTGGCAACACCGCTGGTATCCATTCCATGAACATTATGATCTTCGACCGTTGGGGAGAAAAAGTCTTTGAATCGGATGAAACTGATTTTAAATGGGATGGCGTTTACAAGGGGGCTAAAATGCAACCCGCAGTTTTTGTGTACGTGATGAAAGTTACCTTTATTGATGGCCGGGATAGCCGCTTGATGAAAGGAAGTTTAACTCTGGTACGATAAAAATCAGGAGTTGATTACATTTTTGAGGTTTACGTTGCGGTTACGCAGGTCAACACCTCCTTCCAAAATACTTTTTAATTGAAGAATACCCGCTCAATTGTCCAATATCCTGCTATGATAGCTATTGCAACAGAAATTGGATAAACAACTCTCTGCCGGTACCATGGCTTTTTGCCTAAAAAGAAAACCAGCGAAGCAAATACTGATAGAATAATAGTAACCTGCCCCAATTCCACGCCAATATTAAAAGAAAGGATAGACGCCGCGAATGCGTTGCGTGGAAGCCCTATCTCATTCAGCGAACTTGCAAATCCCATTCCATGTATCAAACCGAACAGGAACACAATTAATATGCGCCAGGGCTTTAGTTCTGAAACAATAAGATTTTCGAGCGCAACAAAAGCGATTGATAAGGCGATGATAGGTTCAACAACCGAACTTGGGGCTATGATGATGTTTTTCATAGAAAGCGCCAATGTGATTGAATGCGCAACTGTAAAAGCTGTTGCCTGCCATAAAATGGTTTTAATATTAGTGCTTAGCAGGCATAAGCCAACCACAAATAATATGTGGTCCAGGCCTTGCGGAAGTATATGTTGGTACCCCAGCTTAAGATAAAAACACACCACATCGTTAACCGGTGCCTTTTCAAGATTGTAATTGATAGTATGTGCCGAGAGCCCTGTACTCAACAGAAGCATCAGGCCACATAGCATAACTCCGGCAATATTTTTTTTAGTTGCTTTCATCGCGCATTTTTATACACGATGATCAGGCTGAAATGATCTTTTGCGCTTCGGCCTTCAGGCTCTCATTAATATCCTGGGTGCTTTGAAGCGCAGATTTGATTAGTTCCTGTGCTTTAACTGTGTTACCGTTTTTGGCGTATATCAAACCGGCACGGCAGAGTAAGGTTGGATTTTTTGAATTCGTTTTCAATGCTACTGAAATGTATTTCTGTGCATTTACAAAATCGCCCTTCTTAAAATATACCCATGCAAGTGTTTCGTTCACATCAATATTGTCAGGTCTGCGATTATATTCCATCAAAGCGTGATCAAGTGCTTTATCAATGTCATTTGTTTTTAGATAGGCATAAGCAAGCTCCCTGTCCGCATAGTGGCCAATGTTTTCATTCTTAATCCCGCTCTGAGCATCCTTTGAAAGCAATTGAACTACTTGTTTGGAACTTTCTTCGGATTTATCCAATTGTCCATTAAGCGCATATAGGTCTGTCAATTCATCTTTAAAAGAATAGTCTACTACAAGGCCATCAGCTTTTACAAAATATTTTATCGCTTCAGTGTAATTTTTATCAGCCCTGCTTATCCTTCCTAATCCTGCATATGCATAAGCATAATCCGGTCTTTCCTGCAATGCCAGGCTGTATTGCATTTTGGCATTTTGCATATCACCGGTGTTTTCGTAAAGCTGCCCAAGGTGAACCCTTGTCCATTCGGTACCTTCCTCACCCGGATATCCAGCGCTTACGGCCATTTTCATCGCATCAATCGCTCCGGGATAATCGCCATAAATTTCCCGTAGATATGATATCCGCGAATAACTCCGAATGTCAGGACGAACAGAAACCATTTTGTCGGAGTTCTTTACCGCCTCATCGTAATTTCCCATTTCAACATTGGCGTCCACCAGCATTCCATAAACAAAAGCGTTATAGGGATTTAATTGTTGAATGCGCTGCGATATTTTTAATCCATCTGCAAAGTGATGCTGCGATAAATAAATGGTGCCTTTAAAAACCATCGCTTCAAAATTCAGCGAATCTGTTTTTAAAACATCATTAGCCAGTTGCATGGCTGCCACATCATAATATACATGGTCGCCTGTTACGCGGGCTTCCTGGATGTATAGAGAGGCAAGTGTAAGCTTTGATTTTATATCCTGTGGATTCTTTTTGATAAGGGCAAGTAACTCATCCGCCTTTTTTCGTGTGGCCCTGTACTCATCACTGTTAGCTAAAATACCCGTGCGCTCTTTTAAAGTGCATACGGTTTCTTCTTTGGTTTTATTTTTTAAAACTATAAAGCCAGCTATTGCGGCAAACGCAAACAACAGGGCTGCGTAGGTCAATCCTTTTTTCATATCTCAGGTTTTGTATTACTTACGCGCAAAAGGTGCCATCGGATCACCGATTAGTGAATAGCTTTTGTCGTATTTTACTTCCGCATTCGCAATTCCGCATTTCGAAAAAAAAGAGGCCCCATGCAACAGCACAGAGCCTCTACCCTTGATGAAAAAAGACTTAATTGGCCTTAACCAGTTTTAAGGTTTGTATAACTTTGTCATCTTGTATAGCACGGGCAAAGTAGGTGCCGTTGCTTAGCTGATCCGAATTCCAGTCAACCGTATAATCACCTGCGCCTTTGTTTTCGC
>JAQBNQ010000271.1 GCA_028288545.1 Bacteroidota bacterium | reverse complement strand
TCGTACAATACACCGTTTTTGTAACGGTAAATATTTTCTACGCCGTTACTCAGTTTACATTTATAAACTCCTGCAACGCTGTTATCAAAAAGGCAAAACGTTCCTAACCGTTCAGAAAAAATTTTGCTTATACCCTTTGGTTCCATAAAATAAAGATGAACTGATGAAAAGTCAATAGGTTGCGTTTGCACCAGTACATCTTCCCCTTTTTTAATAACGTATTTAACGCCATCCCAAAGTATGGTTACTATTTCGGTAACATCGTCCTTTACATTTTTGACGTAGCTGCTAAAAAGTTTTCCATTCTTATACACCACATCATACACCATCACCGAGGTCTTCCTGGTAAAAAAGATATTTACCACTGATGAGCTGCTTAACTTAAATTCCACTTCACCGTTGCCTTTGTCAATGCGTTCAACAACCGTAGTGCCTATTTTTTTTCCGAAAAGTTCGACATCGTAGGTGTGTTTTTGAGCGGAGGTGGCAATGGCAAAAAGCAGAAAAGCAAGAGCAGCAAGATGTTTCAATGGAGCAGCAGTTTTGTTGCTGATGAAAATAGAAAGAATTTCAGCTTATTCCGTAACTACCTTTACTTTTTTTGCATTGGCCATTGCTTTTGCGCGTAGCACATTGATATCGCAGCCGATAGAATCGTAAGCCAGGGCAACAGCCATGCGCCGGTATGGGCGTGTAGTTGGTTTGCCAAAAATGCGAATGTCGGTTCGTGGCTCAAGCAGGGCATCTTCCACCCCGGTGTAAGTTGGGTTCTTTCCTTCCTTATCGGCAAGTATTACCGCACTGGCACCGGCCTTTAGTAATTCAATTTCCGGAATCGGTAAACCTAAAATTGTCCGGGCGTGTAATTCAAACTCCGAGAGATTTTGGGTTCCTGCCAGTGTTACCATCCCGGTATCGTGTGGGCGGGGTGATAATTCGCTAAAGTAAACGCCATCATCTGCAAGGAAAAATTCCACACCCCAAATACCGGCGCCGGTTAAGGCCTGAGTAACGCGTGTCGCGATGACCATGGCTTCTTCGTGGTGTGATTTGCTCATTACACATGGTTGCCAGCTTTCCATATAATCCCCACGTTCCTGCCGGTGGCCGATAGGAGGGCAGCAAAGCGTTGCTCCGTTTTTCTGTGTTACTGTTAACAAGGTAATTTCGCTGTTGAATTTTACAAAGGCTTCAACTATCACCTCGGCAATATCACCGCGCTTTCCGCTTTGCGAATAATTCCACGCCTTTTCAATTTCATCTTCGGTTTTAATGGTGGACTGCCCCTTGCCCGATGAACTCATTAGTGGCTTCACCACGCAGGGTATTCCTACTTCTTTAACTGTAGCCTGTAATTCCTCCAGCGTGGTAGCATATCGATAATCGGCGGTCTTTAAACCAAGTTCTTTGGCGGCCAGGTCGCGGATGGCTTTGCGGTTCATGGTAAAGTTGGCAGCTTTTGCCGATGGCACTACCTGTATTCCCTGCTTCTCGTAATCATAAAACCTTTCGGTGCGTATGGCTTCAATTTCGGGTACTATAATGTCGGGTTTGTGTTTGGCAACTATGGCGTCAAGTGCATTGCCATCTAACATATTTATCACCTCGCGCTCGTCCGCAACTTGTTGAGCGGGTGCATCGTTGTATGAGTCAACCGCTATTACGTATTGGCCCAGTCGCTTTAAGGCAATTACAAATTCTTTCCCTAGTTCCCCGCTGCCTAACAGCATTATTTTTTTGGCCATAGACTATTAACTTTGGGCGCAAAATACAATTGCAATGCAAGACGACAAAGTGTTATTCACTGAAAAAGTATCAGCCGGCAAACGCACCTATTTTGTTGATGTAAAGGAAAACAAGCAAGGTTCACATATTTTTAAGATAACCGAAAGCAGAAAAAACGACGGCGAGTTCATCCGCAACAACGTAATGATCTTTCAGGAAGACTTCGACAAAATATTCGATGCCCTTGAAAAAGCTAAAAGCTTCATTCAAACCCTGCCTAAAGGCGAATATTGACCTTTGGGGAACTGCCTAATGCTATTTCTTCTTAAAACCCCTGGTTTGGGATAACCATTCTCACAATATTTTGTTAGCAATTTCATTCGTAATGTAGCTTAGAACATTATTTTTGCGTCGCTTTAGATTGTTTAAAACCGAGGATTAAGGAAACATGACAACAACCGCTGATTATCTGCCAATTGTGCTACAGTTCGTTTTCGTAGCGGTTTTTATTGCGGGAATGCTGGCACTTTCGCACTATGTGGGTCCCCGCAGGCATTCAAAAAATAAGGATGCCAGTTTTGAGTGTGGTGTTAAGCAATATAGCAACGCCCGTATTCCTTTTTCAGTAAAGTACTTCCTGGTGGCAATTTTGTTTGTGCTGTTTGATGTGGAAGTGATCTTCTTATACCCCTGGGCGGCTAATTTCCGTGGTATGGGGTTTGATGGGCTTTGGAAAATGGGAATGTTTATGGGCTTGTTCCTGGTAGGTTTTTTTTATGTGTTAAAAAAAGGTGCCCTGGATTGGGAATAAATTGAAGTAAAATGGCTAATGAGATAAAAATGGTGGAAGCCCCGGAGGGCATTGGTGGCGAAGGCTTCTTTGCTACCCAATTGGATAAAGTAGTGGGTCTTGCCCGCTCAAAATCCTTATGGCCTTTGCCTTTTGCAACTTCTTGCTGCGGTATCGAGTTTATGGCCACCATGGCCCCGCACTACGATCTTGCCCGTTTTGGTTCTGAGCGCCCCAGCTTTTCTCCGCGCCAGGCTGACATGCTTTTGGTAATGGGTACTATCGCTAAAAAGATGGGCCCGGTTTTACGCCAGGTGTATGAGCAAATGGCTGAGCCGCGTTGGGTTATCTCAGTAGGTGCCTGTGCTTGTTCGGGTGGAGTATTTGACACTTATTCGGTGTTGCAGGGAATAGATAAAATC
>JAQBNQ010000260.1 GCA_028288545.1 Bacteroidota bacterium | reverse complement strand
GGCGCGGTATTATTTGTATGGATTTAATCAAAATGATTTTATTGCCGATGCCGTGGCGGGTTACAACTTTGGCAAGTTTGGAGTTATCACGGGTAACTTTACTTACCAGTTAAAAGAAGCTCCATACATCTATCAACATTATTTTTATGATTCCGTTGCACTGTGGAGTTACCATTTGCCCAAAACAAAAATTATGGATATAGGCGGCAAATACCAGAATACTAAATATGGTATAACGGCTGACCTTAATTATTATGTGGCCGACCATTTACCGGTTTATCCCGGTACTTCCTCGCCCTACATTACTACGGGAGTGGAGAACGTTTTTGTAGCCCATTTTGGCAACCGGAACGGAATTAAGGGCTTTCACCTGGATAATGATATCTGGTTTACTGAGGCGCCTAATACGGGGTTTATCAAACAATCGTACCCAATGCTATTTACAAAGCACAGCATTTATTACGAGCGCCGCCTTTTCAAAGATTTTCTGTGGTTAGATGTGGGTTTTGACCTGCGCATAAGGTACCAGAACAACGCACCTTATTACGATCCTTTATTGGGAGGATTTTATCCCTCTTATACCACGCTCACCACTTATCCTATACTTGATTTCTTTACCAACTTTAAGATAAAGACAGTGCGGGTATTTTTGAAGGTAACCAATATCAGCTCTGCCATGATAAGCAAGGGTTATTACAGTGCCTACCAGTATCCGGCCGCAGATATTTCTTTCCAGGCGGGAGTGAAGTGGAGGTTCTTCGAATAACGAAGTCTACAGTTTCACAAATTTCTTCCTCGCTATTGCTCCATCGTTTTTCGCTTCTACAAAGTAAATACCTGCTTCCAGTTTAGATATATCCACCGGTTGCAGGGTATTTAGCTGCTCAATTACCTTTTGTCCTTTGGCATCATAAATACTTATGTGTTCAAATTGAGTGTTACCGGTTTGAACATACAGTTGAGTTGACGCCGGGTTGGGATAAACGCTGATTGAATTATTTTCGGTGTTACTGACACCGGTAACGAAGTTTCTGGCAACTATATTGGATAAGGCTGCATTTAAAGCACTGCGCGAAGGAGTACAGGAATAAGACCAGTTGGCGTGTATCTGGTAAATAGTACCTGGGTTAAGATTGAAGTTGATATCTGTAGCGGTTGCCTGTGTGCCCGGAACGGTAACCATCAAAGCCCAGTTACTTCCTGTGCCTGTGCTATCGCGGTAAACATCAAAAGTTGAGACGGGTGTAGTTTCATTTTCTATTTCATAAACGTTCCATATCAATTCGCCAGCGCCGAGGTATTGCAGGTGAATTGAGTTGTGATAATGACTTAGTGTGCTTTCATTACCGCAGGTATCTTTAACCATAATTTTATAGCGATAGGCGGTTACATTTGGATCAGCGCCATAATCTTCAAATTCGCTCAGCGAATCGCGCGGTACTGCTGCTATCTGCATGTAATTGTTGGTACTCATTTCGCGTAACAAATAAAAACTATCGGTAGCTGTTTTATCCAATTTTTCCCATACAATAATATTGTGGCTGGATGCGGAGTCAACACTTACCATGCAGAGAGTTTGGGCGGGTGGTTGCTTGTTGGTTACGTTCACACTTGCCGTTGCAGAACATCCGCTAAGAGTATCAGTAACCGTTAGCAGGTAAAGATCGCTGGCCGTTACGGTTATTGTTGGGGACGCTAAAGTGGAAGTAAATCCATGATTGTCATTCCAACTGTATTGATACCCCGTAATAGCAGTACCTCCTAAACTTAAATTGCTCGAGGGACAGACTGCATAGGAACTTGCAGGTAAACCTGTACGTGGTAAAGTATCTACATATACGATGGTGGTATCATAGGCCGCACAACCAGTAGGCCTGTATACAATCCGGCAACAATAAGCAGTTGTTGTTGTGGGGGAAACTGTAATTGCCGGGGTAGTATCTATTAAACTTCCATTGGCAGACCAGAAACTTTGGTTGCCGATAAGGCTTCGTCTATCATCAAGAACTATTGTTTGATTATTGCAAAGCAAATACGTCGGTATCCACTGATTGAATTGTGGAGAAAGTTTCAGATAGACCCCGGTAAGAAAAGATTCCCCTGGAGGACTGGTAGACCTTAATACCAGGTTTATTTGTCCACCGATATTCCAATTGGGGCGTACAACATATTGCCCGTTGGATGCGCCCGGGGTAGAATCCGAATAATAAAAACCGGTATAATTGTAAAGACTAAAAGGGGAAGTGGTAGGATATTCAAGACTGAAAAGATTATTGCTTCCGAAAGTAATGTTGCTGTTTACATTGAACACAATTGAATCGGCGCAAAAAGTGTCGATACCAAAACTGACGTTTAAGTATTCATTTGGGTTAAATTCCCAAAAATACCACCAGCATCCATTGTATTCCCGAACATATCCTTTGCCACCCAAAGTAAAACTAAAATATTCAGCGGCTGTATTATCACCGCTATGCCAATGACATGGGAAGGACTGAAAACTTGCTCCTGTAGACCATGAATTGGATGCAGGGTCGAATATCCTTAATGTATCAAATGCGGGTATATAAATTTGGGAGTTTAGATTAAACCCGCGCAATTGCACTGGGGTGCCGGGATAATTGGCCTTTTGTGTCCATTGGTCTACACCGGGGTCATATTCCCAAACCTTATTGGAAAAGTTAGTGTTCGAAGAACAAACAGATGCTCTGAATAGGCTATATGCCTTGCCGCCTATGGTAGTTGAAAAGCTTCCTTCCCCTGCCTCAGGAGAATTTGCCTTTTGATTCCACTGGTCGGCCACTGGGTCGTACTGGTAGCATTTTTTGCTGTAAAACCTGCAGCTGCCATTATTATGATAGGGATTCGATCCACCAGCGACATAACCGAAATTACCAATGCTGAAGACATTAGCATCCTGAACGCTGTCTGGATAACTGGCTTTGCCTACCCATGCATCCGCAGATGGGTCGTATCGGTAAAAATCGTGGTAAGTTGAGGCACTGTTGAAAACGCTTCCAGCACCAACGTATATGTAGTTTCCTATGGTAAAGCCCATTGCTCCGGTCCTTTTCAATCCCGGAAAATCAGCCTTTAGGGTCCATGCATCTGTTGCGGGGTTGTAACAGTAAAAGTTATTAACTGAATCGCCGGTATAGACGTAACCTAAAGAGTCAATACTCATATAAACGCCAACATAGGCAGGTGCCTGGGTATTTTTCTCAGTCCACATTTGACCAAAACCGGCTAAAGAAAATTGAAGGGATAATACCAGGGTTATTACTTTTTTCATGGGTAATTTGGATGATAGATTTTTATAAATATAAATCAACTAAAGCAAGAAAGCAACTTAAATGCATTATCGATAGCTTATTGAAATTACAGTTTTACAAACTTCTTCCTCGCCACTGCTCCGTTGTTTACCGCTTCTACAAAGTAAACTCCTGCTTCCAGTTTAGAGATATCAACCGGTTGCAGATTATTTAGCTGCTCAATTACCTTTTGTCCTTTGGCATCATAAATATTTATGTGTTCAAATTGAGTGTTACCGGTTTGAACATACAGTTGAGTTGACGCGGGGTTTGGATAAACGCTGATTGAATTATTTTGGGTGTTACTGACACCGGTAACGAAATTTCTGGCAACTATATTGGATAAGGCCGCATTTAAAGCACTGCGCGAAGGAGTACAGGAATAAGACCAGTTGGCGTGTATCTGGTAAATAGTACCTGGGTTAAG
>JAQBNQ010000252.1 GCA_028288545.1 Bacteroidota bacterium | reverse complement strand
TTGTAGATATAACAGGCCGTGAGTTAATGGCATTTAAAATCGTAAAACCCACAACGCAAATTCCAATTTCAAACCTGCGCGCTGGTTTGTATTTTGTAAAGGTAAGCGATGCGGCAGGGCGCGTTGGTGTTGGTAAATTTGTAAAAGAGTAGCCCACTGTCTCCCGCCGGAGGGAGCGCACACGCGCCAGCGTGGCGAGGGAGGGCGGCAATCACGGCAGTAGAGCGCATCCCGTTTTCCCGGGAGCGATGGAGGACGTAGGAGCGGACCTTAAGTCAAATCCAAAATCTTTCAAATACCCCTGCGGGGGATTAGGCCGCTTTACCCGTTAAAATGCTTCAGCAAACGTAATTCCTCCTCAGTCAAAAATCTCCATCTGCCGCGCGGAAGATCTTTTTTGGTAAGGCCAGCAAAATATACCCGGTCAAGTTTTTCAACCTCATATTCCATAGATTCAAACAGTCTTCTGATAAAACGGTTTTTGCCGGTATGAATTTCAAGGCCAACCTCGGCCCTGTTTTTAGGATTAGGGTAAGCTATCTCATCTACTTCTGCAATGCCGTCTTCTAAAACAACTCCGCCTTCAGCAATTTTATCAAAGTCTTCTTTTCTTAATTTCTTATCCAATACAACATGGTAAACTTTTTTTACCTCGCTGCTTGGGTGCGTTAATTTTTGCGCCAGTTCGCCGTCATTTGTAATCAGCAAAACGCCGGTTGTATTCCTGTCCAAACGACCTACCGGGTACAAACGCGGTTTTTCAAGTGCATCAATTTGCGCATAAACACCACGCAAAAGTTCCATCACCGTTTTACGGTCTTTCTCGTCTTTAACCGTGGTAATAAAATCTTTAGGCTTATTCAGCAGCACGTAATATTTCTTTTCAAGGTTCAGGCGCTTACCATCAAACTCAATGGCATCTTTGGCTTTTACCTTATATCCCATTTCAATAACAACCGCGCCATTCACTTTTACGCGACCGGCCTTTATCAGTTCATCGGCATTCCTCCTGGAGGCAACACCCGAATGCGCCAGGTATTTATTCAGTCTTATCTCGTCCGAAACTTTTACTTCAGGAACTGCCACGGTATCGCGGTCTTCTTTTCCAATAGCGGGAGAATAAAATTTCTTTCCACCAAAATCTTTAAATGGTTTTCCTTTAACAGGCTTGCCATCCTTATCGGTCTTATCGAATTTTTTGGCCTTGTCTTTTTTTGCAAAATATTTTTTTGCTACTTCAACAATGGCCTTAGTCTTCTTCCTCTCTGGTTTCTTAAAAGGAATTGAAGATGTTTTTTTCTCAGGCTTGGATGTACTATCAGAAATCTTTTTACGCACGATTCAAATATAGCAAACTTACGCAGGCATTATAGTGCTGGCCCTTAAATAGCAAAGTACCAAGTGCTGCAACGTTTAATATTATTTCAGCTCCACCGATATTATTTCCACTCTTCTTTCAAGCGCCGCCGCAGGATTATAAACGGAGTTACGGGTATCCTTACGGTTGTCGCTGATGTTTTTCGGTGCGGTATCCTTGCCATACGAAACTCCTTTTAAACTAAGCGAGCCATTGCCTATGTAAGGCAATAAAATTCCATCGCGGTAATGGAAAAAATAATTCCTCAAAGATGCAACGCGCCTGTAACCAAGCCTAATATTGTATTCGCTAACGTTTAGCGGCGAGCAATAGCCCTTAATGGTAACCTCAATTTTATTTCCCGATTGCAACATATCCAGCAACTGCCCGGTAAAAGCCACCAGGTCATAAAAACCCTTATCTACCTTTTGCTCAAACAAATTCAAAATTTCTTTTTGGGCATTCGCCTTTTCATCTCCCTTTAAACCATTGGCAAACTCTCTCCTGTATTCTCCCTGGCGTGATGTATAGGCCTCATAGGTTTGCTTGTAATCCAGGACCGTGGTATCACGCAGGTTGCAGCATTCAGGTTCATCATTATGAAAATAAAGCGCAGCCGGAACAGCCTTCTTTAGCTTCTTTAACTTATCGTCAACACTCTCTTTGGTAATAACGGGTCTTTCAATCTTCGCAACAGGCATAGTATCTACCTGTACAACAACCATTGCTGTGGTTGTCGAGGTAGTTGTAGTGGCCGTATCTTTTACCGGTGGAGTTACTACAGCAACAACCGTATCAATTTTTCGCTCAATCTTTTTCCCCGTGCCATAAGCATAAATATCATTACAGCAGGTTTCCGCTTCTATAAAGTATGAATCTTTTCTGTTTGAAGTGATGTATGATCGTGAGTTATCAAAAGCGATAGAATAGTACATATCATTCTGCGGAGTATTGATAGGCTTCATCAGGTTTTTAGGTGCGCTCCAGTTGCTATATTCTCCCTTACTTTCAAAAATATCATATCCCCCATAACCATAATGCCAGTCCGACGAAAAGAAAAGCTTCTTATTATTTACATCGTAAAACGGTGTTATTTCATTGCCTTGAGAATTTATCACCTCTCCTGCATTTGCCGGTTTGCCATAAGTGCCGTCAGCATTCACCGTGCTTAACCAAATATCCATTCCCCCCTTGCCTCCTTTGCGGTCGCTTGAAAAAAACAGCACTTCTTTTCCTTTAAGATCATACCCCGGTGCCGGGTGGGTATTAGTAGCATCCGCTTCGTTAATATTTAATTTTTGCGCCTCACCCCACTTGTAATTTTCATACTTCGTTACATAAATATCGCAGCGCGAAGTGGTCTTATCTCTTGGTTCGCATTGGGTAAAATAGAATTTCTTTGAATCGGGCGTATAAGCGCCGTTACCTATACTAAGCGTTGGATCGGCACCGCTAGGCGTAAACGTAACTTCAGGATTTGGCGGTTGATTATAAATACGCACCAAATACTTCGGATTCTTTTTATCGGTTGAAATATTTCTTAGAGAAGAGAACTGTATCTTATCCGGAAACACGTGAATAGCATTAAACTCCGAACTGGTAGTATTTACTTCTTTACCTAAATGTTCTATTTCCAGCGTATCGTTCCCTTGCTTATGATCAAGCACCCAGGCACAGGCTTCCATATCCTGCTGCGCTTTGGCGGCGTAATAATCCTTTTTATGGTATTTGTTTTTGAATTTTTTAAACTGCTTCGCGGCCTCTTCGGTTTTACAATCACAGGTGCCGCGCAACATTTCGGCCAGCCAAAAAGTAGCCATGGGAAAAATATTTGGCTTGTCCAACTTTACAACATTTGCATAAGCATCCGCAGCCGCCGAATAATCGTTAAACATTCTGCTGGCCTCGGCAAACTTGTAGTACAACTCCGCGCTGCTTTCATCTTTTCTAATGGCATCTTTAAAATAAAGCGAGGCGGCATAGTAATCTCCCTCTGCATATTTTGTGTCACCAGCCTTAATAAGTTGGGAAAGAGTTTGGCCTTCCGTTGGAATTGAAATAAATATTGCGAAAACGATCGCTAAAAAATACGGACTTTTTATACTCATAGAAATGTAGGGCACACAGCACCGGGCTTATTGATCTTTTTCACTTTTGCCAAAATATA
>JAQBNQ010000216.1 GCA_028288545.1 Bacteroidota bacterium | reverse complement strand
CATCAAAACTTACATCGCGCAATGCAACGTGAATGGCCGACTCGTCATAGTTATCGGTTACCTTTCTAAGTGGGTCTTCTTTACCTCTTATTCGGGCAATAGAGCGCTTAAGGTCTTCGCTTAAAGTACCTGAACTGATCTGCCCCAGGCGGTAGATCTTAGAAACATGCTCAACGCTTATAACTGTACTCAAAGTATTGCGGTATTAAACGGTATCCATAAAATCTCCTTCAACCCGGTTAAACATTAAAATGCCGGCAAAGAGTGCGATGATTGAAAAAATAACACTGTATAATAAAGTTCCGGTGGTAAAAGTGCCCTGGCCGAAAAGCGAAAACCTGAAAAACTCAATAACCGGCGAGACAGGATTTAAAGACGCAACTGCTAAAGCCTTGCCTTTAAAATAAGAGAATGGATACATGATTGGTGTTGCAAAAACCGCCAATTGAACTGCAAAAGCAACAAAATAAGTAAGGTCGCGGTACTTAATAGTTAAGGAGGAAACCATTAAGCCTACACCCAGGCCAAGCGTGGCCAATACAAGGATTATTAGAGGCAGCGCTAAAAGGTAGACGCTGATATGTACGGAGTGGCGGTATAAAATTAAAACCGGAACCAGCAATAAAAGCTGAATGCCCAGGCTTACTAAATTAGAAAGCACAATTGAAACCGGCATTACCAATCGCGGGAAATAAACCTTGCCAAAAATGGTAACGTTGCCCACAAAGGTGCTGGAGGTTTTAGTGAGGCAGGAGGAAAAATAATTCCAGAGTATTACTCCGCTTAAGCAAAAAACCACACGCGGTATATCATCGGTTTGAATGTTTATAGCGCCACCAAAAGCCACATAAACTGCCGTTGTAAAAAGAGGTTGAATAATGTGCCACAAAGGCCCCAAAATGGTTTGCTTGTAAACAGCGGTAAAATCGCGCTTAACAAAAAGCAGGATAAGATCCTTATAGCGCCACAGTTCGCCCAGGTTTAAGCGAAACATGCTGGCCTTAGGCTCAAGCACTTGTGTCCACTTTTCATTAGGCGATGCTGACATTTTTTAATTTTGGTGAGCGCGAAGGTACTTTTTTCCTCTATGATTTAAAACGCAACACTTGCCGGATGATCTGGCAAATGCGTTTAACCTGGTCCGGTTCCAGTTCGTAATACAAGGGTAAGCATAGCGCTCGTTTTGAAATATCCTCACAAACCGGTACCTCGTATTTGTTTACATAATTGAGCGAGGACAGGCTTGGGTAAAAATACCTGCGGGGCTGAATAAACTCCGCTAACAGCGAATCGCGAACACTTAACAAAAGCTTTTCGCTTTCAAGCACTATCGGGTAATAAGCGTAGTTATATTCAGTGCCCTTAGGAATTGAAGGCCGCACAATGCCTGAATTGCCGCTTAGTAACAGATCGTCGTATAGTTCTGTTAGTTCCCTTCTTTTTTTGATGAGCTCGTCGATATACGGGAATACACTCAATCCCATCGCTGCATGAAACTCGGAGTTTTTAGCGTTGATGCCAACTCCCCAAAAATCTTCCTGCCCCTTATGCCCGAAGTTGCGCATATAGCTAAACTTGTGTGCAACGGCTTCATCATTAGTAACCAAGCCTCCGCCTTCGGTAGTGTGAAAAAGCTTGGTAGCGTGGAAGCTTAAAGTGGAGGCATCGCCATAATTTACCAGCATTTTATCCTTGTAAACCACGCCAAAGGCATGAGCGGCATCGTAAATAACTTTCAACTTGTGCTTTTTGGCGATCTTATCAATGGCCTCTACATCGCATGGAATTCCATATACGTGCGTTGCCAGAATTGCAGTTGTTTTCGGATTTACCAGCGCCTCAATTTTTGTGGGGTCTATATTTAAAGTGTTGGGGTCTATATCGGCAAATGCTGGCTGACAGTTTTCCCAAACAATGGACGAAGTAGTAGCCACATAAGAAAACGGCGTGGTAATGATCTCGCCTGTTAAACCAAGTCCTTTAATAGCCAATTGCAAGGCTGATGTGCCGTTATTGAGAAAAATGAAATATTCAGACCCGAAATAGTCTTTCAGCTTTTCTTCCAACTCAAGCAGCAAAGGGCCGTTGTTGGTAAGGTGGGCCCTGCTCCATATCCCTTCCAGGTACTTAGTATAAGTTTCAAAAGGTGGCAAAAACGACTTTGTAACATTGATCATACCGCAATTTATTCTTTCGAATCAAAAATAGGTA
This sequence comes from Bacteroidota bacterium, assembly GCA_028288545.1. Taxonomy (GTDB): domain Bacteria; phylum Bacteroidota; class Bacteroidia; order Chitinophagales; family LD1; genus Bog-950. Next base: position 9,700 of record JAQBNQ010000216.1, on the reverse strand, counting down.
ATAATTCGGGTTGGAAAGGTTGGCCTAAAGCAAAGGGAGAAAATAACACGGAGGCACAGAGGGCACAGAGAATAATACAGAGTTAAATGTATTCTCGGCTGTTAACTCTGTAACTCCGTGCCGTGGTTGTTTCGGCAATTTGGATGAGATTTGGAATAAAAAGGCCATCAAAAATTTAACAATACGTCACCTTTTCGGGGATTGACAATGTCGATTCTTAGTTGTTCCTTTATTGTGTCTTAATCAGAAAACCCTCCGGATATGAAAAGTTGGTACAAGCTACTCCCTGTTTTCATTTTCATGCACTTATGCGGAAGTTTATTTTCTCAAACGCTTACGGACAGGATATGGACAGACACTATTGGTTTTCCGACATTTTTGTACCAATTTGTAAATGGGATCAATGACGGGAGCAATTTTATTATAGTAGAAAACCAATATGTAACGGGTCAACAGCAAAACTACGTTTATGCCAAGATAGATGGCAGCGGAAACCTGATTTACCAAAACCAGTTTAATAGTGGCAATAATGGCCGCGATTACGCTACCAGCTTAAAAGTAAAAGGCAGCTATTTGTACATAACCGGCTTTACCTGGGACTCAACAGCCGGCACGGCGGTGTACAACACGGTAAAGGTGAATAACACCACAGGAGACACCATTTGGTCATCTGCGTATCATGGATTTTACAATGGATATGATGCACCGGCAACTGTTTTAGCAGACGATAGCGGCAACGTTTACATAGCTGGTACGGAACAAAACGGGCCTTTGGCAAGCGAAATGACCGTTTTGAAGTTAGACAGTAATGGCCACCAAAAGTGGGTGGCGCATTATGACTCGGTGGGGATGTTTACCAGCGGAGTGGATATGTCCCTTGATCCCGGCAAAGGGGTGACCGTTACCGGATTTAGCGGAACTGGTTTTGGATCATGGGATTTTGTTACTGTTTATTTTGATGTAAACGGCGGCTTTTTGAATGTTTCCAGCAGCAGTAACGGGAGTGGCAATTTCAGCAAACCGGTGGGTGTAATGGGCAATGGGCAGGCAGGGATAACCGTTGCAGGGACTTCGGTAGTTAGCGGTAACAAGACGGATATTAAGGTTATTGATTATGATTCGGTTTTTCACCAAAGCTGGGTAAGTACATGGGGAGACTCCCTGCCCTCGGTACAGGCCAGCAGCATGACAATTGATTTTAACGGGCATATATTGGTTTGTGGTACCGTAACAAAAACCACTGGTAAGGATATTGTTTTATTGAGTTTCAACTCTGGTAATGGCAGCCTTGCATGGGCAAGAAAAATCAGTGCGCAGGACACGACGAAAGAGGCCAGCGGGGTAACTATTAATTGCGATGGGAATGCGAACAGTTACTTAACCGGCCGTATTTATAACGGAAATGATTTTGATATTATAACGGCCTCTTATGATCAGTATGGAAACTTTAGATGGTCCAAGACCTATAACAGGGGCACAAATACAGACGATGAACCGACTGCGCTTGCGGTACAAGATGATGGCAGTGTAATTGTGGCTGGTACAAGTATAGGAACAGATACTGTTGCGGTGGAGTTTAAATATGCGCAGTGGGACCCTGCACCGTGTAATATTCTTGCTAGTCCAACCCCTCCGTGCCCAACAATTACTTACACTTTTAAGAACCCGCAAATAACAACCGTAGGTTCGGACTCCTTTGTTGAATTTGACATTTACGCCATTGAAAGCATGGCGGATGTACATTTTTCGTCAGCGGATATTTATTTTACATATAGAAAACCCTTGTTTGGTGATAGTATAGTAGATTATAGCAACATTATTGTTACCAGGGGATTAATTACAGCCAACACAAATTATGTTTTTACCCTTGCCGATAGTTTGCGCAAATCTGATATAGTACCTATCGACGGCAAGGAGGTTAAACTAAGTATTGTGGCGGCTGACAGCACTATGTTATATGTTATTGGAGCGGATACTGCGAAACAACTTTGTCACATTAAAATGAAACTGAAAGGAAGAGGAAATCCTGGAATATGTTTTGATCAGTATTATATGGAAAACAAGTCAGTTCTATACGATACTAGCAGCTTAAGCCATATGGAATACAATTATGTTTACGCAGGGGGGCCTGTAAAGACGCTCAGATCCGCCGATATTAATGGGCGGCTGGTGAATATGGACTTTACTGGATCGCCAGGGTACTTGACTTTTGATGTTCAGGTTCAATCCAATTCCGGTGATCCGTTCTATGGAGCTGACATAACTATCGCATATAATACCGATAACTTTGGGTCATCGGCTAGTGTCAATTGTACGCAATCAGCGTCATCCTCTGTGAACTCATCATATTTTGATCTTGCACCGAGTTCATCTTCGGGTACTATTACCATTGAGGTTAGTCCTAATGGTTCTTATATAACACAATATCCTTATGGGGGAACTAATCCCACGTCTGTTATTAGTGCATATACCACTATAGCTTCGTGCTCACTGACAGTACTGAGGTGCTGCACTCCTTCTTCCGGTGCCTACATTAATATTACTTCTGTTTCAGGAGAGTATGCTGTTTTTGCACTTAACGATTTAGATTCTGACCAGGCAAACTGGTATCATTACTTAGATGCAACGGCCTCATATAACCCGGGAAGTTTATTGCCAACCGGCGGATACGATAATGGGGGCGGCAATATTTGTCCAGTTAGTGGGGGGTCACCTGTCATAGATAATTTGGACCCCTTGACCATAACTGCTGGAACATTCAGCATATTGACTATCACCGGTACCGGTTTTGGCTGTACTCCCGGAAAAGTATTGTTTCCCAATGCGAATGATGGAGGATTATCAATGGCACATACAGAAAACTTAGATATTCAAAGCTGGGATGATAGTCAAATAAAAGCGTGGGTTCCCTCTAGGGATGCTGATGGTGGGTGTGCAGGGTCTGGCCAAATAGTAGTCAAAACCGCTGGTGGTTCCACCTCGAGTTTGAGTGGGGCCTCTCTCCACATTCCTTATGCAGCAACTAATATAAGGAATTCAACTAATAATTCAGCAATTTATGTTGGACTGATTAGCACCGATGCAAATGGTGGATATACATTTAATTTTGACAATGCGATGAGTGCTGATGCCATAGCTTCAATAACACAAGCAATGAATGATTGGATATGTCAAACTGGAGTAAACTTTACTATGGGTTCCGGCATAAATACGCCAGTAGCAAGCCCTACTGATGGAAAGAACTCCATATTCTATGGAACTACTGCCAATGGTAACGCGGCCGAAACTCGTGCATATGCTGCGGGTGTTTTATGTACAGCACACTCACCCAGTAGCATATCCCTTAAAGATATTGACATAATAATTAGCAACGGGATCGCGTTTGATGAGGTAAATCACACAACCCCAAATGCAGGTCATTATACTCTATTAGGGGTTGTGCGTCATGAATTTGGCCACGCAAGCTGCTTACAGGAGAACTTAAACTTTGGCGATTTAATGTATTGGCAAACTTATTCAATAGGTGATCCAGCACTACCTATTTCTTTTGAGGATCAAAGTGGTGGGATATATATTTTAACTGACGTAGGGCCCAATCAATTAAGTAGCTGTTATACTACTAATGTGTGGGCTTTTCCTATCGGTTGTCCGACGGTAAATAGTGTTAATAATATCAGTTCAAATCCATTTAACTTGTCTGTTAATCCAAATCCATTTAATGAAAGCATAACAATCCATGCCCAGGTTGCTCAAATAACCAGAATAAAAGTCAATGTATATAATGTTTTGGGGCAAAGCGTGGCTACGGCAGATTACGGATTACAAGGTCCCCTTCTAAATGAATCGATAAATTTATCCCATCTTAGTCCTGATTTGTATATTATAGAAATATTAATCGGGGAGCAAATTTGGCAATTTAAATTAATTAAAAGCTAGCATGTGCAGCGCATTTTAAAAAATAAAACTTATATATGAAAATTTTATTTATTAAATGGTGCATTCTTTTTATCTTCTTTAATTACTCCTTTGGGCAAACGGGAGTCGTAACAAGGCTGCCGGGGCCTCCAACGTTAGAGGAAAAAGTAACCAAATCAAATTTGGTTATAGAAGGACAGGTAATTGCGGTTAAATGTTTTCATCACAAAGATAATATCTATACTTCTGCTGTTATTAAGATAAGTAAAATTTTTAAAGGGTATATTAACGATTCCGTAGTAGAGTTAGTTTTTTTAGGGGGTGTTACTGATAGTGATGCGCTAATTATTTCTGGTGGGCTTATATTGAACACGGGTATGGCGGGTATCTTTTTTGTGGAAAATAACAGACCAGAAATAAGCCTTGTTAAAAGCATAGCGTCCTATTGGCCGACTTTTGGAAGTAGAAGCTACATCGGTTACCATGAGGAGTCCTATATGGTGGCACATCATATAGCCACATGCGTTGGTATTGCCTATGATGATTTGGAAAAAGATTTATTTCAACCTATTGAAGCGATTACAAAAATACCCCGCAAAGTACTTGGCCCAAATATGTTTGAGCAAAAACCTCAAACAATAAAAAGTAAATAAGGATTAAGCCAATCCTAAACCGAAAAAATATGCGCAGCATAATATTAATTTACCTTTTATTAATTATAAATTTTGCCTCTGCCCAAACTAACAAGCCTGCTGAAGGAGATATAGGCATTAGGTACGGTGTGGCATTTAACGGGACATTTGCTCAAACGATTGCCTTAAGCGGTATATTGAAAAATGGTTTTGAGTTCGGCACCGGCATCCGCGTATTATATGTTAGCACCAAAAGTGAAAGCATAAGTACCAATACCGCCATTGGCGCTAATAGTGTCACCATAACAAATCAAATATCCACTAGCTCGCAACGGTACGTTTCGGTTTCCCTACTGCCATATGCGGTTTATCACTTCCCGGTAAAAGGGAATTTGGATGTATATGCGGGTTTAAATATGCTTATTGGCGCTGGGCCTGTTTACCTATACAATAACAGGACCTTCGAGTTTAGCGGAAGAAATTTTACACAAGTAAGTATTACATATAAATCTCCACCGGCATACCAGGTAGGCGGAGGAATTACTTTGGGCTGTCAATATTTTTTCTATAAGCAACTGGCGCTGGGAGTTGAAGCAAACTTTGGGGCTGGCTATACTGCACAAAAAGGGCCATTAACTATTACAGAAGTAGCAAATAACATTAGTGCCACTACCAAAGAAAACCTGGATACGCATTCGCTCACAATTCAATCGGCCAGCAGCGCGGGTGTTTATCTCACCTTTTATTTTGAGAGAAAGAAAAATAAAGGACTGGGTGCCTACGATAAAATAACACGGAGGCACAGAGAATAATACAGAGTTAAATGCATTAATGTTGAGTTGGGAATTAACGAAAAATCAACCCATTAAAAATCAGTGCCTTAAGCTAGTTTCAATAGTTTCTATTTTTTGAGGTTTTGGGACGCCTGTTTTTGTAACAAAAAAGCTATACAATGCTTTGATTTTCAATACTTAATAAGGCAGTTAATTTAAGCTGTTTTTATCAAAAAAAGTGCCTAAAGTAGAAAGTATTCCCGGCCCCTAAATCCCCAGAGGGGACTTTAAATACAAAACAGCCGGGATGCAGCTAGCTATCGCTTTATGCGATAGTTAGCGGGAGTAGCGAAAGCCTGACCGCCGCTTTGGACGGGAACCCCCTCTGCACTGTCTTTCTTTTTATGCGGTTAAAAACTATTTTTGGCCACATTTAAGCATGAGGCAATGGCAATAAAATCGTTAGTTACAGGTGGGGCAGGGTTTATTGGAGCGCATGTTACCGATGAATTGGTAAAACTGGGTCACGAAGTTGTGGTGTTGGATGATTTGAGCGGCGGCTTCGAAGAAAACGTAAACAGCAAGGCAGTTTTTATAAGGGGCTCCATATTGGACCACAAACTTGTAGCAGAACTTTTTGAAAAGTATCATTTCGATTATGTCTACCACTTGGCGGCTTACGCTGCTGAGGGGCTTAGCCACTTTATAAAGCGCTTTAATTACAATAACAACCTGATAGGAAGCGTAAACCTGATCAACGAATCGATTAGGCATAAGGTGAAGTGCTTTGTGTTTACCTCTTCTATAGCCGTTTATGGTGCTGGTAAGCCTCCTTTAAAAGAGGATATGATACCAGTACCTGAGGATCCTTATGGGATTGCAAAGCTGGCCGTAGAAATGGACTTGCGGGTATCGCACGAAATGTTTGGATTGAATTACATCATTTTCCGTCCGCATAATGTGTATGGCGAATACCAGAACCTGGGCGACCGTTACAGAAATGTGGTAGGTATTTTTATGAACCAGTTGATGCAGGGTCAGCAGCTTTCGGTTTTTGGCGATGGAGGACAGTCGAGGGCGTTCAGTTATATAGGAGACGTAGCGCCGCACATAGCAAACAGCGTAAATGTACCTGCAGCTTACAACCAGGTAATTAATATTGGCGCCGACCAGGATTATACCGTAAAGGAACTGGCAACAACGGTAATGAAGGCCATGGATTTAAAGAGCGAATTGAATTACCTGCCGGCACGGAATGAAGTACTCCATGCATATTCCGACCACAGCAAGGCAAAAGCCTTGTTTGGCGATGCCGCTTATACCAGCCTGGAAGAGGGGTTGACTAAAATGGCGGTGTGGGCTAAAAAGACCGGTATCAAAAAGAGTTCGAAATTTGAGAACATTGAGATAACGGAGAAGCTTCCTTCGTTCTGGCTTCAAGATTAATTATTGATGAAAAGGAGAGTTCTTTATGTTGCCATGCACCGGCCTAACCGGTCGCCAAGCCAGCGTTTTCGCTTTGAGCAGTACCTGGGCTACCTGCAACAAAATGGTTTTGATTACGATTTTTCGTACCTCATTAATGCCGAAGACGACAAGGTTTTTTACCAGCCCGGTAACACTTTAAACAAAGGATTCATTTTTTTAAAGGCTGCTTTAAAACGGCTTGGCGATGTGCTTAGCGCCAATAAGTACGACATCATTTTTATACAGCGCGAAGCCTTTATGACAGGCAGTGTTTTTTTTGAAAAGCAATTTGCCCGTTCAAAAGCAAAGGTCATTTTCGATTTTGATGATTCGATTTGGCTGGAGAATGTTTCGGAGGCCAATAAAAAGTTCAGCTTCTTAAAAGATGCTTCCAAAACCTCGAAGATCATCGGCATGAGCGACATGATATTTGCCGGCAACCAGTACCTGGCAGATTATGCCAGGGAGTTTAACGAAAATGTGGTGATCATTCCTACCACCATTGATACTGAGGAATACAGGCCCCCTCTAAATCTCCCCCCAAAGGGGAGACTTAATGCCAATTCCGATGATAAAATTTGTATTGGGTGGAGCGGGAGTGTAACTACCATTCAGCATTTTAAGTCTGCCGTACCGGCCCTTTTAAAGGTAAAGGAAAAGTACGGAGATAAAATATCCATCAAGGTGATTGGCGATGCAAATTACCGGCATAACGAATTGCAGGTTATTAGCAAAAACTGGAATAAGGAAGACGAGTTAAAAGAGCTTTCGTCCTTTGATATAGGACTTATGCCCTTGCCCGATGATATGTGGGCAAAAGGCAAATGCGGCCTTAAAGGGCTGCAATATATGGCGCTTGAAATTCCAACAATTATGTCGCCGGTTGGGGTAAACAGCGATATTATTATACATGGCCTGAATGGCTTCCTGGCTTCTACCGATAATGAATACGCAGACCTTATTTCGAAGCTAATTGAAGAGCCCGGTCTTCGCAAAAAAATGGCAAAAGCCGGCCGGCAAACAGTAATTGACCACTATTCGGTGGCGTCTACTAAGGGTAAATATCTCCAACACTTTAATGCGCTTGTAGCACCACAGTAGATGCTAGCCTGTTGGCTTTAGCTCAGCAGGTTTTATATCAACAGTTTGCCTTTTACGAATCATCTTATTTTCGTTAAGGTGGTGATTGATAAGAATTATAGTGGTAGCAAAAAACGGTAAAACCGGAATACGGTAACGAACCAGCGCTCCATAATTAAAGCTGGTTAAGCCAATAGCTATACTCAGCACAAATATGAAGGCAAGACAAAAAACCACGATAGGATCGCCAAATAAAACCCCAAAGAGCTTGTAAATCTTTTTATTAAAAAGCAGTTGAACAGTAAAGTATAGGAAGGCGAGACTCTCAATACCTGATAGCAACATCACAAAATTTCTTATCTGCCATGGAAAGGGACCAAATAATGTGGTGATGATAGCCACCGGGGCCTGCTTTAAAATTCCGAGTGGCGTATATTGAATATCTCCACCAATTGAATAAGAAGAGCCTCCCTCTGTTTTACCCAGGTAAGTGTGCCAGCTTCTGAAACCTTCGGCCTTTTGGGCCAATGAATCAAGTTTGTAGGACTGCACGGAATCGCCAAGGCTTCGTATCAGCAAAAAGGAAGCGCCAACACCCACCAGGATAAAAATGGGTCCTACAACAAAACGTACGAACGAGTTATTAATGGAATTGCGGTAATAGACAACCGTCATTAACATCAGGCAGGGGAGGATAGTAAAAAGGATAAATCCGCGAATAAGCGCGATAAGATAAGCGCAGACAAAAAACATAAGCACATGGCGTAGCGTAATTTTTTTGAGGATAACGATTTTGTAAAAGCAATATACAATGGCCATAATGGAGCCATTCATGATGGTATCTTTTCCAAGGCCCGAACCCCAGAAAATTGCCGACGGGATCATTAAAAAAGCGATGGCAAATTGTTTGTGCAAGGTAGGATATATCGAAACGAAAAGCCTGAACAAGCGCCATATAAACAGGTAAGAGATATAGCCAAACGCAACTGATAATGCAGTAAAGGAGTTCATGCAAAAAACATCGATAATGCTTGCAATCCGGATGGTAGTGAGTGTGGCGCTACCACGTAACAGGTAGATAACGCTATGTTGGGCAGCTTCCATACCACAAACGCCGGGGTAATGAGGGTCTAGCCCAAGCGCAAATTTGAAAAACCAAACAGGGTCGCTGAAAAACAACTTAAATAAGGGAGATGTAGCCCAATAGAAGGAAATGGTATCGCCCCCTTTGTAATAATAAACATAGATAAATGCAAAAGAGATGGAACCAAAAAGCTTGTAATTAAGACCGCGGATGTAGTATTTTTTGTAAAGCGGGTCTTTTGAGTTTTTACCCAGTGTACGATAGGCTAGAAAATAAAAAATGCCCAGGTAAACCGGCAATAACATCACATCTAAAGCATCCATGGTGGTTCGAAGTTAAAGGAATTTTCATCTTTGCTGCGAAGAAGCGAGGTAAGCATGTGTGGAATTGCAGGATATTTTTCGAAACAACCGGTTCAACCGCTTGAGGGCTTCTTAGCCGAAGCCGCCAAAGCCCTTGGCAAACGCGGCCCCGACCTACAACAAAGCAAAACATTATCTGCAAAGGTGGGCTTTGCCCATGCACGGCTTTCTATTATCGATACCTCTTCGGCTGGTAATCAACCAATGGCAGACCCTGGTCAACGCTACACCATTATTTTTAATGGCGAGATTTTTAACTACCGCGAATTATACCGGCAATTCTTAACCGGAGAAAAACTTAATTCAAGTTCCGATACTGAAGTGTTGCTGCACCTGTTTATGAAGCTGGGTAAGGATTGTTTGCAACACTTAAACGGCTTTTTCGCT
>JAQBNQ010000195.1 GCA_028288545.1 Bacteroidota bacterium | reverse complement strand
AAGCCCGCGGGATTTAGCATAGCGCGAATCGGTGAACCATTTTTTGTCGGTGTCAACCACGCTTAATAAAACATTTTCCCACTCCTTCCCCTGTGCGCCGTGTACCGTTAATATCCGGCCGCTATTGCGGTCGTGGGGTAATTGCTTGCCTAATAACTTAACCTGGTTAATGTAAGGGGTAAGTATAGCATAATCGGATATTCCGGTGCTATCAATAAATTGCCTGATGGCGTGTACTTCCGCTTCACTCTCCCGGGTGGGCTTGTCGTTTTCGTTTCGCGGTTGGGGCACAGGGGTTTCTACATGAACAAAATAAATTTCCGTTTCTCCACGCAAACTGCTTGACCCAAAGCCGTTTCTGTAAACATAATCGTTTAACACACTGGCCAGGTTGCGGCCAAAGCGGTGTGTATGTTTCAGGTCCGCCCGGGCCATTCCCTTCCCCAATGATTCCTCATTATTAAAAAAAGCATTACACGACTCTTGTTTGGTTTGATCAAACATCCGTGCAAGGTGAATCGCACTCTTCGACCAGATAAACGAATCGCGGTTCTTCTCGTCCTGCATTTCCATCTCGTTCATTTCGCAAACGGGTGGCAGTTGCAGGTGGTCGCCTAAAAAGGTAACCGGTACATCGCTTTTCATTAAAGGCATAGCCTTAATAGCACAGGCATATCCGGCCTCATCCAAAAAAATATGCTCTACTTCTAAATCATCCTCTATAAAACGATAAATAAAACTATCCAGCGTTGCCGCTACTACCAAAGCATTCTTCGCCCGTTCATTGGAACCTTTCATTTTATCGCGGCTCGACTCCAATTGAGTCAGCATCGTTTTCAATTCATCTTCAGGCATTACTGAAAACTCAACCGCCTTGGCCTGTAAAACTGCCTCATCCTTCTTCTGCTGACTAACATGACTACTCAATAAACTGACAGCACCATTTACTGTTTCAAAATCCAAACTCTTTGAAAGGGATTCAAAAACCGTATGAGCAGATAACTCCTTTTTCACTTCTTTCATCATCTGCTTCATCAATTTCTGGCTCGTATTTTTTTCCGAAGCCACGTCCATCAATTCCTGCAACTGTTTTAGTTTTCCGGTGGTTTCCTCAATTTGCTTTAATGTATCGTCCAGTAAAGCGTCTTCTTTTCTCATTACACTGCGCACTACTTTTATCTGTCTTTCAATTTGCTGGCGCTGACTGGTAATGCCAAAGTTTTCACAAACCTCCGGGTACTGCTCAGCAAACGCTTTCGATGTATGGCCTAAACGCAAAAACTTATCACGCGGAATCCCCGCTGCATCGCTCATGCGTAAAACTCCTTTCAATACTTGCTCCAACGCTGTATTGGTGGGCGCCAAAATGGCGCAGCGCTTTTTATTTTTTACATATTGTATTACTACGTTGGCTAGTACCAATTGTGTTTTTCCCGTGCCCGGAGCTCCCCATATGTAACTGAATGGCTGCGTTAAAATTGTTTTAATAGCATCTAACTGATCCTCGCTTGGTGCAGGTGTTGTTGAAGCCGGAAAATCCTTTGCCAGCTCCTCAAGTGGCGATTTCTTTTTGGGCAACTGCAGATTATCGCCCTTCTGATCGAACCAGTTATTGACCCGCTGAACCAAAAATTTCATATCGGCAATTACCCGCACGTTAGTGGCTCTCGCATTTACAAAAAGTGGAAACAGTTCTGCGTTTGGCTCTATGTACAACATGTTCTTCTCTACATCATACTCCAAAACCAAAAAATAAGCGCCATCGTATTTTTTCTCATCCCCCGCAAAGCGGAAGAAAATGGTTTCAGCATCAAATATTTTTTTTGAGAGACGGACATTTACAATGCGCTGCGCATGATCCACAATTTCAATGGCCCACAATTCAATTTCATTTAAACCCTTGCCGGTTTTGGCCAGGTAGTCGTAATAATTTTTGCAGGATGAAATGCAGAGGTCTTTAATTTCTTCAGGAGTCACAGATAATAATTTGGAGCCTTAAATATAGGGAAAGGTGAAATGCAAAAGGCATTTAACCGCAAAGAGGCGCAAAGATATGAAGCAAGGCCGCAAAGAATAAAGTAAAAGTACCTGTAATCCAGTAATTTTCCGGACGGTAGGAAGTCGTAAAATATATTAAAAAATTTAATAAATATCCGGGTGTTTACCTGAATATATTAACGGCTAAAGCCTTTTCTTCTTTCCTCAATCCCCGACTTAAAAATCGGGGCAATATGTTGCCCCACTCTTCAGAGTGGGGTCTATTAAACAATGAATTTTGGCTTTAGCCATTAATTAGCTAAACATCCGGATAGTCATTGAAAAACTATTTATTGACGATGGTAAACTCAACCCGGCGGTTTTGCCTGCGGCCTTCGTCGGTATTCTCCTCAGTAATTGGGTTTGTGCTTCCGTATCCAAGGAAACCGAGTCGCTTTTCATCTACTCCTTCGGCTATCAGGTAATTGTAAACCGCTTTGGCGCGTAGCGTACTTAATATCCGGTTAAAGTCATCGGTACCGGTATTGTCGGTATATCCTTTTATCAAAATTTCCATTTTGGACTGTTTCTTCAGCAAGCCGGCAAGTGAATTAAGCTGCTCCTTACTATCTGGCAATAGCTCGTACTTATTGTTGTCGAAATAAATCTTGTCCAGCGTAAATACGTGGCCCTTCTCAACCTTCTCAGTGTTTATATGCTGTATATCAAATGACTCCTTAGGCTTGGCCAACTCTTTCTCAAGCTCGTTTTTCTTTTTCCTTTCCTTCTTTAACTGGTCGGCTGTTTCCTTGTTATTGGTCTGTTCGTTATTCAACACGTCTGTAAGGCTGTCCACCTTCTTTGTAAGTACTTTGTTCGTCTCGCTAACCGCGCCTATTTCCTTTAACACACTATCCAGCTTCTCATCGTTCTTTTTCAAACTGGCTGCCAGGGAGTCATTGCTTTTCTGAACGCTCGTTAACAGGTCTTTGTTAATGTTGCTGTCGTCGTTCTTTTTGCGCTTGTAATTGCTTGGCAAATGGAAACCAAAAGTTACTTCGTGGGTAGAACCCACTTGCCCGTTCAGTACAGGTTGTGTAGTATAATCATAAGCGTAAGCAACGGTAAACATGTTTAAAATATTTGCCCCTGCCATAATCACTGCTCCGAATGAATTGCGATATCCTCCACCAATAAACACTGTATTTTTGTAATCGAGCAGCACGGTAGCGTCAAACTGAAAACCGCTGGCTGGTCCCTTGCGCATAAACAGCGTTGGCGTTATGTTAAACATTTCTTTCTTAATACTGATCTTATATTGAGCGTAAGCAGTATAGTGGCGTATATATTGATAATCGGCTGCTGTACCCGTTGTTACTGCATATTTAGCATCGGATTGCATCACATTAGGTACAGAAAAACCTACTAACAGTTTTTTCCATTTGTAGCTGATTCCTACACTTAAATCGAAACTTGTTTTGGAGGGAGTGAGGTTCGCAATACCCGGGTCGTTAAAATCTTTTGCGTGGGTATCGCTAAAATCTATCCGGTTAACAAAAACCCCTCCCTGTACTCCAATTGAGATTTGATGATACTTTGCAAATTGTATTTTTTGCGCGTAGGACACATTGGCTTCTGTACGGTTAAATATGCCAATCTTATCATTGGTTGCAAATATGCCCGCGCCGATGCGATCTTTCCAGAAAGAGCCTTCTAAGGTAGCGCCTGCGGTTATTGGTCTGCCAGGCATAGCACCCCATTGCGAGCGGAAAAATCCAAAAGCCCTGTATTCATTATCAATGCCCGTAAAGGCAGGATTTACCAAAAATTTATTGAAGTAATACGTGCTAAAAACAGGTATTTGCTGAGAATAAGCAGTTGCTGTTAATACAGAAAGCAGAACTACACAGATTACTCTCCGTAACACAAAGCCGCCCCGGACTTTACTTTTAATACCATGTAAATTCTGTTTCATACCTCAGCTGTTTTAAAAGCTCATACTGCTAATCCTCAATTGCCATCTACAAGCCTTTTCAATGTGGCGAATCAAGTATATTGATATCGCCTTTATATACTAAACCACTTTGCGATGGAACTGTCATAATAAAATAATAAGTGCCATCCGGTACATGTCTTCCTGTTTGCAGGTAAGTTCCATCCCAGTTATTAGCATAGTCGGTTGATTTGAATACCGTTTCACCCCACCGGTCGAAAATATTTATCTGCGGGTGAGGATATTTATCAAGGTCCACCTCCCATTTGTCATTAAATCCATCACCATTGGGAGTAATAACGTTTGGAAGGTCAGCTACCGGCATCAATTCTATCAGCCCTTTATATTGCACAAAGCAATCCTTGTCGCTGCTATCCTGGTACACCGTTACTGTGTACGATATATCTTCGCGCGGCTGCACCTGTATTAGTGTGTCGTTATTTACTATCCGCGCAATATCCGGCGAGAATATGATTGACCACGGTAAAGAATTTTGCTTGCTGAATGAAGCAAGATTGCGTTCGTTTAATACAAGCGAGTCCAATGGCAGCAACTGACCATTAAGCCAAACACGGCCATCAATAGAATCGGGTTGGGTAAGTGTTACATACAGTGTATCGAGGCAGTTATTTTTATCCGACACTACAACCTGGTAATTGCCCGCAGTTAAATTATAGAATACGTTATAAACCTGTTGAGCGCCGCCGTTAAGGCTATAGGTATAAGGGTTACGGTCAGATGGCGTTGAAAATATTTTTATTGAACCGGTGTTGCCCCCATTGCAGCGCAGGTTGGTTGCATTCAAAGAATCTGTACCGCGCACAAAAGGCGAAATTATTTTCTCCACGGTTGCACTACAGCCTTGCGCATCAGTAACATTTACAAAATACTGCCCCGCTGCAAGATTTGAAAACGTATTGCCTGCTTGTGTGGCGAGAACAACATTATTTTCTGTTAATGTGTAAATGTAGTTCAACGTTCCTCCATTAGCAGTAACCTGTATTACCGCGTCGCTGTCAGAGTGGCAACTAATACTGTTGAGCAGCAAATTAGTGTCTACCACCAAGGCATCTGGTTGCGTAACGGTTCCAGACAAACCGGTGCCACAGCCATGAGAGTCAGTTATATTAAATGAATAAAAACCTGCTCCGAGGTTGTTGAAAGTAACTGTATCCTGGAACGATTGATTATTTGTCATAAATGGTCCCGAGCCATTTAACATGATGATGGTAATCCGGCCATTAGTGCTACCGTTACAACTGTCATTTACAACATCTAGCGACCCAACAAGGCTATCGACAGGAACGATGCTGAAAGAAATGTTTGCCGTGCAGCCCAGGCTATCTGAAACCTGGTAAACATAACTGCCTGCAGTAGCCGATATTGTAACTGTATCTGTAAAGAAAACCGAATGAGTTCCTTCGTTAAGAACATAAGGACCTACACCGCCGATGCCTGCGATAAGTACAGAGCCACTTCCTGTAAAGCAGGCGGGTTGTTGCAATACGGAATCGGTAGGTGCAAAAACTGGTGGATCCGTTAGAGTAAAGTTTACGGTAGCAGTGCAACCATTAGCGTCTGTCAATACTATATTATCCGTACCCGCCGGAATTTGGAAAATTCCGGTTCCGGTTACAGGCTGGGTTCCACCGGAAGAAGTAACTACTACTGTTGCTTCGTCGCCCGCACAAGCAATACCTTTTAGGATATTATAAGCCCCTGTTAACTGCGGAGGATCAGTTAGGGTAAAACTTAAATTATAGGTACAGCCTAAGGTATCGGTGATAGTGTAATTGTAAACGCCCGCATAAAGGCTATCAATAGTAATTGAATTAGCGAATGATTGCCCGTTCACCCTAAATGGCCCAACACCCGATTGCATTGTAATGGTAACTGAACCGTTGTTTAAACCAAAGCACAAAGGATTGGCAGTAACAGCAGTTGCGAAAGGCGCAACATAGGCGTTAATATTAGTATCAATACTTAACTGGCAACCGTTGGAGTCTGTTATGTAAATGATATAACTGGCAGGAGAAAGATTGGATAATGTTTGAGTACTGGTATAAGGTCCATACTGGTTTGGCCCTACCTGCAAATTATACGGGCTGGTGCCTCCGGTAGTAGTAACTACTATCGAACCAAAATTATTTATACAACTTGGCTGAGTAATATCCACCGTTGCAGCTAATGCCGGTGGATTGGAAAGCGTAAAGTCCACCTCCACTGTACAGCCGTTATTATCTGTAAGGATTTGCTGGAACGTACCTCCCGGAAACTGGAAGGTTCCTGTTCCATTCACCGGCTCTGTTCCACCACTGGAGTAGATGGACACCCTTGCAGAATCCCCGTTACAGCCAAAATTATTGATAAGCGAATAATACCCCAATAAGGAATCCGGTTGCGCCAGGAAAGCCTCATAAAAATAACTGCATCCTGCCGAATCATAAACCGTGTAATCATATGTTCCGGCAATTAATAAAGTATCAGTGTACGAATCAGTAAATGAATTTCCATTGAAAGTAAAAGGAGGAGTGCCCTGCATGGTAATAACATTATAACCATTATTAAGACCCGCACAGGTTGGGTTAAAGGATGTAACCGAAAGCTGCCCCGCACTATAGAAATTAACCGAAACAGGGATATCGGTTTCGCACCCGTTAAAATCAAAAACCGACACCACATGTTGACCGGAAGGAACATTTGAGTAAGTGAATATACTGCTGAAGTTACCAACCGGCGAGCCGTCTACCGTTACGCTATATGGGCTTAATCCACCTGTAGCAGTAACAAAAATAGTTCCATATTGATTATTACAATCAGGTTGTGTAGTTACATCTGCAGTTGCGTTAATAGCGGGTGGATCATCCAATTCAAAACTATAACTGGCCGTGCATCCGTTAAAATCCGTCACTGTTCCATTGTAAACTCCGGAAGAGTAATAACCATAACCGGCACCGGTATAAGGCTGTGTTCCGCCATTGGCATATATATTGACAAAGGCGGTTCCTCCGAAACACAATATAGGACCGGCAGATGTATCTAAAAATACCTGTAATGGATCCGGTTGATTGATGAAAACACTGGTATCGAAAATACAACCCTTATTATCTGTAACATGCACTGAAACATATCCCCCAGGTAAGTTGGAAACCGAAGGCGTATTGTCAAACGTAGACCACAAATAAGTAATCGGCGAAAAGCCGTTGAAAATATTTACTGTAGCCGTTCCGTCCGAATTACCATTGCACGACACATCGGTGGTGCTAATGGTGCCATACATAGGGGTGTTTTGAGCAATAGTAACAGGCCCGCTTTTTTGGCATCCGTTTCCATCGGTAAGTGTAAACGAATAATTACCCGCTAATAAGTGCGGCCTTGTAAAGGTATGGCTGCTATCGCTCCAGGTAATTGAAAACGGAGACACACCGCCTGTTACCCCAACGGCGGCATAGCCATCGCTATCGCCGCAGGTAGCGTTAAAAGAGGTAACAAAATATTGTACTGAATCAGGTTCTGTAATGGTAGCCGAAATCATAGCGGAACAGCCTTTACTATCAATAACCTGAAACTGGTAATTGCCCGGAGCAAGTGGAGTAATAGGTTGACCATATATAGTATCCTGAAAGTTCACACCCGTAGCCACCACAAACGGCGGACTTCCATATTGTTCACTGATAGTTATCGATCCGTTTGCATAACCGTTGCACGTTACATTGATTATGCTATCAATTACAACCATGGGCAATTGCTTGGTATTGGGAAAGAATAATGAATCACTGCATCCGTATATATCATGAACCTTTATCCAATCGGTTCCTTGCGGTAAAAAGTTTGCAACGTTTGTAGACTCACCGCTATTCCAGGTATACGTAATAGGTGCCGAACCACCATGAGCATAAACCACTGCACTTGAAAACAGACCCGGTCCGCATGGGTTAATGTTTTCGTGCAGCGAATCAATCCTTAATCCCGGCGAACCAAC